>CAKQSC010000010.1 GCA_934271725.1 uncultured Clostridia bacterium | reverse complement strand
AACGTTGCAAACGGTTTGGACGATATAAGTTTGTAATCGTCGTCGTGCGTGTAAAACTGTTCCATAAGCCAATAAATACCGTTGGCTTTTTTCCTGAGTTTCTTTGTAAGCAACTCTCTTGTTATCGGCATTACCTGAAATATACTGATGTATTTATGCTCGGAAACATAGCATTTTACGATACTCGGCGATTTGAATACTTCGGGAAGTAGCAACACAACTCCGCAATATTTCCCTTTGATACCCATATCTATCGTATCGGAAACAGTAAGATTGTCCTTTTCGTTAAAAGCGTATTCGGCGGTAGACCAAAGCAATGAATTTAAGAAAAGCCACTCGGTTGAATCCTCGCTGACCTCCACTTCCGGCGCGATCAACATCATATATTCATTGCGGCGATTTGCTTTTCTGCCCCAGCCGATGTCACGCTCGGGCATCAGATAATCGCTTGCGCCGATTGTACACAGTTTCCAAAACGGCATTTCGTCCGTCGGCTTGAAAACGAGCGTCGTTATCGGCTTCATATCCGTCGGCAGGACGTTCTTTTTCAGTTTCAGGCTAAAAACGGGTTCTTCGCCGAAAACGGTTTTATAATGGTCGTATAACAATTGCTGTCTTTTACTTTTCATCTTAGTTTCCTTATCACCGCACGGCGTTTTTCCGATTGCCGAGCAAGAATAACAGGAACTCTGCCAAAACGCCGATATTTACGCCTTTTACAAACCCTCGTTTGAAGTACGCTGACGTACGACTGCACTTGCCTTTCAAAAAAATCATCGAAAATAGCGAAGTTTTTGTTACTCACAAGTTTTACGTAGCGTTCTCTGTTTAAGACAAGGGGTGTAAGAGAGTCAATGCACAAGCATTGCCCGTAACACAGCAACGTATCGGTCAAAAAATACGATTCGTATTATTTTTGCTCTGTATAGATTTCCAACAGTATATTACAATTATATTCAAAAGTCAACAAAAATATTTATATTTTTGTCCACCGCAAAAGAGGCGTAAAACAGCAACGTATCCAGCGTTTCGCCTTATTTTTCAGCCACTTGAATTATCGGCAAACAACGACGTCTGTAAGCAAAAATATTTACCGAAAAACAAAATCGAAAACACCCAACCACGCAATTGCTCTTTGCCTCCGAAAGACACTCAATATCTACAATGAAGCGAAAATTATCGGCAACCGCGTAATCACGTTTCACCACTAAAAAACCGCTTGACTGTTTACAAGGAAACAGAAAATTACCGACAAACGCAAAATCTTGCTCTGCAAGTCAAGAAAAACGTAAAAAGCAAAAGCACGCTCGCAAAAATTAGAACGAGCGTACCAACAAACAGCGTTTCGTTACACTCAATGCGCTTTTTCCAAAAAACACGGACACCAAAAAACAACCACGTTACTATTCCACCCCTTTACAGACAACAAAGAACGCCGATTTTCCTTTTCTCTGCCAGACAAAAAACAATACACAACATGTCAAAACGGTGAACTTAACGTACTCTTTTAAAAATCCTCGTTTGACGTACGGTAACGTATAACCGTACTCGCCTTGCAAATCACCGAAAATTGAGGGGTTTCCGGTGTTTACAAGTTTTGCGTTAATTAAAAACACGCAAGAGGAAATTAAGTAATAAGTAAGAGTGAAGAAGTGTGAAATGAAAAATTAGGTGATAGGTAATAAGTAGAACGAAGAAGTGCGGTAGAGAAAGACTAAAATATGCTTTTTCGGTGAAAATAGTCATATTTTTCGATAGTGCATAGGCAAAACGGGGCTTTTTTGTCCAAAGCCACAAAACAGACGAAACAAAACTCGTCGAATAAATATTCAAAAAAGGTCTTTCGGGCGAAAAACGGGCAATAAACGGCTCAAAACGGCATATCAAAAATGTAAATATAAAAGCAAGAGCAAAAAATAAACAAACATTCGCTTTTGCGCCGTCAATTTTTTATGCGCCGTATTTTTTGCGCTATTGCACAGCACGGTGCAAACAATAAATTATTCGTTCGATTATTTAATTTATAACCACACTTATTCCCTTACGGGTAACGCCAACAACTCTACCTTATGCGCATATATTTTTGCACAAACTATGCAGGCAACGCAATGTTTTACGCATATCGTAACCGAATTGCATCACAAAAACGCCGAAAATGCTATCGACGCTACTAATTTCTACAATAAATGCACAGACAACGTAATCGCGCACCGAAAATATAAATATTTTTTCCGTACAAAACCATTCATACGCTTAAAAACAGCGGTTTTCTCTGCATAAAACGCCCTTTAACAGCAGAACGCGGTTATTTTGGCGACATTCTCGGTATTTCCATCACATTTTCCACAAAGAGCAAGGCAATCACCATACCTTTTCGATTTTTACACGTTGTAACACGTTTCGATAAGTTCTTTTCGCCGGTATTTAAGATTTCAGCCTTATAACAATAAAATTGCATAATCCGTCGACACACCTCGTTCTCGCTTTACCGACAAACCATACCGTTGCATTCACTTCGCCTCGCCACATTCGGCTTTTATGGCAAACTTTCTCATCGTTAATCATCTCATTATACGTAACGGTACAAAGAACATCGCCATAAAACCACAATTATATACAAACGATCGAGAAAAACCCCTTTTGGTCAAAACAATCGGCAAAGCATGATTAGACGTTTAACAAAAGAACGCGACCGCATTTCAAAAAATACCTCAAAACACAAAAAATTAAATCGCAAAGCACAAACAACCACAATGACGCACAAAAAAGCGACAAAACGCACAATGCACGTGATGATTTGACAACAAATTAAATCAATTGCACCGTTATGAAATATTTTTAAGTTTTGTACGCAAATAGCGATTAAAGTCAGCGACATATTACGCAACAGCACGGTACACAAAAAGCATCAAAGCACACAATATGCAACAAGGATATTTTAACTATAATAATATTTTCAAGCAAATCAGTAAGACATAAACAGGCCCGTAAAGGCGATTAAATGTTCCACGTGGAACATTTAATCGCAATATCTGATATGATTCACTAAAAGTTATTGACAAATCGTTTGCTTTGTTGTATTATATATAGGACATTAGAAGCAACAGACAACACATAAAACGACGTTTCAAACTGTATTTAAATCGCTCTGAAAATCGTGTTCCACGTGGAACTTTTTATTCATATTTATTGCATATTTACTACTTTATGCAGTATATTATGTATAACATACGGTATTTATACATATTTTATGCAGTGCCGTTTTTCTTCCTCCTTGTAAAATTAAATGCTTTTATTTTAATGTTTCACGCGAAACATTTTGATATTATTAAGGCAAAAAACCGCAAAAAGTTATCCACATTTTATTGACACTAACGGTGGAAAAGTGTATAAAAAACCGAAATATTTTACGCCAAACACGCATTTTTCAATATTGTTTTAAGGATTTTCGGGTAAAATATAGGCGTTATAAGGCATTTTTTGCTTTCTGCGCTTGTATTTCACGTTCGTTTCGTATATAATAAATACAACACGTTGCGACTATGCGCCTTATTAAATCAAACAAACGCCGTAGCCCGGCGTCTACTTTCGACAAAAATGCAAACTATCGGATAGTTGTTAAAACGTCGAACTTATAACGGGCGAAACTCTAAACTCAGCCTTAGTCAATCTCACATACGGACGAACGCTTTGCGGAATAAACGAAAAGCGTAGAATATTAAACAAAAAAAATTACGGATAAACAATATTTATTATTACAACCGATATAAGGAGTAAAGATGAAATCTAAAAACCTATTCAGAATTGCCATAGCAGTCGTAGTTGTGGCTATCCTAGGCGTACTTGTATACCGCTCTTGCGGTACGGACTGGCTGTACAAAAAACAATCGTACAGCGGTTTTCTGGAACAAATGTCCGATATCGACGAGGAGATCGCGGATAAAGTAAGCAGAAACGACAAAACCAACCCGAAAAGATATATTTCCGCGCTCAATATCGACGGCTATAACATTACTTACGCCGTACGAGAACTCAATCAGAACGGAAAATATATCGAAACGAGATACAAAACGACTTTCGGACGTGGCGACGACATGACGCTTATCACGCAAACGATAACGGGCATGAACGGAAATCTTACGAAACTCGAACTCGACGACTTGAAAACGAGTTACACGTTCACCGACCCCAACGCGGGTAGCGTCTGGTCGAGCGTAATTTCCATTGCGGGATTCTTACTGCTTCTCGCGGCGTTCTTCCTCATATTCAAATCTATGCGCGGAGCGGGTACTAACCCCACGGATTTTGCAAAAGTAAACAACAACGTCGTTCAGAACGTTAAGGTGAGATTTTCCGACGTCGCGGGCGCGGAAGAAGAAAAAGAAGAACTTAAAGAAGTCGTAGATTTCCTTAAAAACCCTGCAAAATACAACGACGTAGGCGCGAGAACGCCCAAAGGCGTACTTCTTGTAGGCCCTCCGGGAACGGGTAAAACCTTGTTCGCGAAAGCGGTTGCGGGCGAAGCGGGCGTTCCTTTCTTCTCTATGAGCGGTTCCGACTTCGTGGAAATGTTCGTAGGCGTAGGCGCGTCGAGAGTAAGAAACCTGTTCGCAACGGCTAAAAAGAACAAACCGTGCATTATCTTCATAGACGAAATCGACGCGGTAGGTCGTCAACGCGGAGCGGGACTCGGCGGAGGAAACGACGAAAGAGAACAAACTCTTAACCAACTTCTCGTTCTTATGGACGGTTTCGAGTCGAACGAGGGCATAATCGTTATGGCGGCGACGAACAGAGCGGACGTCCTCGATCCCGCGCTTCTTCGTCCCGGCAGATTCGACAGACAGATAACGGTAAATCTTCCCGACGTTAAAGGAAGAGAAGAAATACTCAAAGTACACGCGAGAAACAAGCCGCTTGCAAGCGACGTAAGTTTCAAAACCCTTGCGAGAATCACAAGCGGATTTTCGGGAGCGGATCTTGCCAATCTTCTTAACGAAGCGGCTATACTCGCGGTAAGAAACAAGAGAAAAGTCATTACCAACGTAGACCTTTACGAGGGTGTAAACAAGGTTATAATGGGACCGCAGAAAAAGAGCAGAGTGGTAACCGAAACGGACAAAAAGATTACGGCATATCACGAAGCGGGGCACGCAATTCTCGCAAACCTTCTTCCCAACTGCGATTCCGTTCAGGAAGTATCCATAATTCCGCGCGGAAACGCCGCGGGTTATACGCTTACCCGTCCCGATTCGGACGACAACCACTTAACGCTTAACAAACTTCTCGACGACATTACGATGACGCTCGGCGGAAGAGTTGCGGAAGAACTCGTTATAAAAGACGTTTCGGCAGGCGCGTCGGGCGATATTCAGATGGCTACCAAACGCGCGAGAGCGATGGTTACCGAATGGGGTATGAGCGAACTCGTAGGTCCCGTATCTTACGGCGAAAACAGCGAAGTGTTCCTCGGAAGAGATTACGCCACGAAAGCGAGTTATTCCGAAAAGATGGCAAGCGTTATAGACGAAGAAGTCGAAAGAATTATCAAAGAACGCCTTGAAATCGCAAGAAAAATGCTCAAAGAAAACCGCAACATTCTCGACAATATGGCAAAACTTCTTATAGAGAAGGAAACCATTTACGGCGAAGAAGTCAAAATGCTTATGGACGGCAAGAGCGTTGAGGAAATTATGGAGTTCACCGACAAGGCGGACGCTATGAGAAAGGCTAATCCGTTTGCCAAAATAGACGCGGAAGCGGTTATGGCGGAAATTAAAAAAGAGCACGAAAAGCAGGCGGAAGCAACCGTCGTTACGACGATAGACGGCAATTCTTCTTCGGACGACAACAAAGACGACGTAAACAGCGATAAATAAAAACAAGCGAGAAAAATTATGGGAAAAATTATTTCGTTTTCAAATCAGAAAGGCGGAGTAGGTAAAACCACCACCTGTGTGAATATGGGCGCGTATCTTGCGAAAGCGGGCAAAAAAGTATTGCTCGTCGACCTCGATCCGCAAGGTAACGCCACCACGGGTTTAGGGTTTGAAAAAGCGACTATCAAATCTTCCGTATACAACGCGATGATAGAAAACGCGAACCTTAACAACTGCATAGTAAGCACGAACGTTAAAAATCTCGATTTGTTGCCTTCTTCAATCGACCTTGCGGGCGCGGAAGTCGAACTCGTGTATATAAAACAACGCGAATTCGTATTGTCTTCCGTTTTGAAACCGATAAGAAACGTATACGATTTCATACTTATCGATTGTCCGCCGTCGCTCGGGCTACTTACCATAAACGCGCTTACCGCGGCGGATTCCTGTATAATCCCCATACAAAGCGAATATTACGCGCTGGAAGGGTTGAGCCAACTTCTCAACTCCATAAGGCTCGTAACAAAGCACCTGAACCCGAATCTCGTGGTGGAAGGCGTCGTTCTTACGATGTACGATTCGCGCGCGCTTATTTCAAGGCAAATTGCGGAAGAAATCAGAAAATATTTCAAAACGAAAGTTTACGGCGTGATAATTCCCCGTAACATCAGAGTGTCGGAGGCTCCGAGCCACGGCGTGCCCGTAATGTTGCACGACGCTAAATGCGCGGGCGCAAGGGCGTATCAGGCTCTTACGGAAGAGTTTTTGAACAGACAAGAAGAGTGAGGTAACTTATGACGAACAGAGGATTAGGAAAAGGTCTTTCGGCGTTGTTCGACGATTCGAGCAGTGATTACGAAAAAAGCATGTTGGTTGACGAAAGGGGAGAAAGCGAAAAGGTACACGAACTTTCTCTTTCGTCCGTTTACGCAAACCCGAACCAACCGCGTAAGGTTTTCGACGCGGACGCGCTCGAAGAACTTGCGAATTCGGTAAAAGAACACGGCATCATAAGCCCGATTATCGTCAACAAAGACAATAACGGCAGATATATGATCATCGCCGGCGAACGCAGATACAGGGCGACGAAACTCGCGGGGCTGGACACCATTCCCGCAATAGTGAAAAACTTCGACGAGAGAACCATTCAGGAAATATCTCTTATCGAAAACCTTCAACGCGAAGATTTAAACCCGATAGAAGCGGCTTACGCGATGAAAAAACTTATGAACGATTACGGTTTGACGCAGGAAAGCCTTGCGACGAGAATCGGAAAAAGCAGACCGGCGATTGCTAACACCTTGCGTCTTCTTGCGTTACCGCAAGAGGTGATAGACCTCGTTTCGACAAACAAACTTTCGCAGGGACACGCCAGAACCATGCTTTCTCTTCCCGAGCACGAACTTATAAGACTCGCGCACGAAACGGTCGAAAACGGGTATTCGGTAAGAGACGTGGAACAAAAAGTAAAAGATTATTTCAATCCGCCCGAACTCGAAAAGAAAAAGAAAGAAAAGGCGAGAATAGAACTTTCGCTCGAACTCAAAGAACTTATCGACAAGTTGCAAAAAACGCTCGGCACGAAAGTTTCGTTGATAGGAAACGACAAAAAAGGCAGAATATATATAGACTATTACACCACGGACGATCTTGACAGAATAAGCGACATTATGGATTTCGTGGAAAAGAACAGAAAATAAAATAGAGGCACGCTTTTCGGCGTGCCTTACGGTTTTAACGGGTAAATATGGTAAAAATAGATTTTGAAAAACTGAAACAAGAATATATAAAAACGCAAAAAGGGTTGTTTAAAAGAAAAACGCCCTCTTTCTGTCCGTCGGGATTTTGCGAGGTTACCAAACTTACGGAGTTTGAGATTTACAACCCCGAAAGCGTCTACAAACTATCGGAAAAATGCGGTGAAAACTTATCTTCGCATAAGGGATTGCCTTTTTTCAAAGGCGTAGGAGCGGTGAACGACGGCGGAAACCCTATTTGCGTCGCGCTCGCTTACGAATATAAAAACAAATTCTGCCTCGTTCGCTTTATCGAAAAAGACGAAAACGCAAACCTTATAGGTTACGTCGCGCAGATGATAGGCAACCTGTGTCTCAATAAAGAAAAATTACCCGTCGTCATAACGAAAGACAAAAAAATAATCGACCTTATAACTTCCGTCGGCTACGAAAAAACGACGTGAAAGCCAAAAGATAACGCCCCCGAAAGCGATTTGCTTTCGGGGGCGCGGTTTATGTAGGACAACAATGACGGGAGCCCTGCCAAAACGTCGATATATACCCGCTTTTTTACAAATCCTCTTTTGCGGTACGGTAAAACGCGACCGCGCTTGCCGTATACCGGATAGGCGCGGTCGTTATAAACTCCGCAAATCTTACAGATGTTTCGGCGTTGTTTGCGGATATGGTCGTGTTTATGTCTTACGGCATGCAGATAATAAGTTCGTTTATGATGCTTGCGATGATTTTTATGATCGCTCCGCGCGCGCTCGTTTCGGCAAAACGTATAAACGAACTGCTTGCGAAAAACGGATTGTACGCGGAACTTTACAACAGTCAGTTTTTAACCGCCTGACAAGGTCTTTACGAACGGCAAAAGCATAAACGTTGCGACTGAACGGCGAAAAGCGCAAAAACGCGATAAAGGTGTGGTAACGGCAAAAAATACAAAACCGCGAAAAGCGACGCACTCTCGATTTGCGAAAAAGGTACGTTTCCCCAAATCGGGCAAACGGTTTTTATACTTCCTTGACAAGTACGTGTAGCCACCTGACTTCAACCACTTCCACAACCGCGCCGACGGGGATTTCCTTTTCTTCCGATGAATAAGCGGGCCAGTTGTGTCCGTCTATTCTTACTTTGCCCGCGCTAGCGTAAGTTATAGGTTTTCTTAAAGTAAATTGTCTGCCGACGAGAGATTTTCCGCGCATTGCGCATTTAAGAAGGTATAACGCCCGAATAATAATTTGTCGCGCCGAGACGACTATCAAAACGTTAAGGCATATAAAAGTTACTATCTGCCACACGTAATAAACGTCGCAAAGAGAAATTATGATGCACGCGAACGCCGAAATCGCACCGCATATCGCATAGCGGTACGGAAGGACTTTTTCAAAAACGCAACATATAATAAAAATCCCAAGCCATACCAAAGGCCAGTAATTCATGATTTATTCACATAAATCCTTTATCGCTTGTTTGTATATTTTTATCATCGCGTCGAGTTCTGCAAGAGGAAGATATTCGTTCGGTTCGTGAATATTGTTAGACCGTCCGTCGAACTCGGGACCGAACGCGCAACCCCTTTCAAATACGGAAGCGAACGTTCCTCCGCATTGACTTACGGGTTCCTTTTTCTCGCCCGTCGCTTTGTTATAGGCGTTTATAAGAGTTACCACGAACGGATCGTCTTTCGGAACGTAAAGGGGATCTCTTTTCTTTATCGCGGTATACGGCACGTTCATTTTATCGAAGGAAGGAATAAACTCTTCCAGCATATGCTCCGCGGGAACTCTGAAATCTACGTTTATCGTAAGAACGGTACCGTTTAAAGAAATAAGGTCGGGGGACATAGTAACGTTGCCCGCAACGCTTTTCACTTTTTGAAGGTTTAACTTGTCGTCGAAAAGATATTCGATAAGGGGGGTTACGTTTTCGCCGATATCCGCAAGATATTTTAATGCGGGAAGAATTGCGTTTCTGCCTTTTTCGGGCATACTGCCGTGCGCCGTTTTGCCTATCGAAACGATTTCGCCGTTTTCAACCGTAAGGCCGTGCTTTTCAAGCAACTTTTCGTCGATTTTCGCTTTGAACGAACATTTACCGCAAACGGCGTTCACAACCGTTCCGCCGACGAAACTTTTAACGGACGTATTCTTTCCCAAATCGTATTTAAAGATTATTTCGTTGGGACCTTTTTCGGCAAACACTACGGGGAAATCTCCGTCCGGAGAAAATCCGTACTTAGGAAACTTCGTTACTTTGCCGAAATAATCCACGTCGCCCCAACCCGTTTCTTCGTTGCAACCTATTATGAAACGTATCTTCTTTTTAGGCTTAAAACCCTCATCTTTAAGTTGTTTCATAGCGTATAAACAGCAAAGGGTAGGACCTTTATCGTCCGTCGTTCCTCTGCCGTACAGTTTACCGTCTTTAAGGGTGAGCGTAAACGGATCGGTATCCCAACCGTCGCCAGCGGGGACTATATCGGAATGTCCTATAATTCCTATTTCGTCGCCCTCGCCCCAAACGGCTTCGCCGACATAGTTATCGTAATTTATAACGTCGAACCCGTATTTTTCCGCAACGCTCAAACCGTAAACAAGCGCGTCTTTAACGGCTTTTCCGAACGGCGCGTCCTTTTCGGGCGCCCCCTCGACGCTGTTTATTTTTACCCAACCTTTCAGGTCGTTTATTACTTCCGCATACTTAATTTCCAAATCGTCCATAATTACTCCTTATTACGTTATATATTATTACAAAACGGAAAGAATTGCAATATTTTATTTGATTTTTTCGCAAATTGTTGTATAATGTTAATTATGAACGGCGATACGATAGGGGATAAAACAATTCAATCGCAAACGGATTTAACGGACGATGCCAACGTTTCGGACGAGATACTTGCCGTCGTCAGAGATAAAATCGAAAGAAAAGAGGTTTACGACCACGACGGGCACCGAAAAAGAGTCGTCGACAGATACCTCAACTATCCGCAGAGTTTCAAAGACCACGAACTTTTGGAACTCATTCTTTTCAACGCCATGCCGAGGGTGAACACCAACCCCGTCGCGCACAAACTTATGACGAGGTTTTCCTGCATAAGAAATATTTTCGAGGCGGAACCGCAAGACCTTCTGGAAGTAGAGGGCGTAACGGAAAGCATGGTGGCGTATCTTAAAACGTACGCGATGATAGAAAGCAAACTGTACACTCAACACAAAGGCAGAAAACTCAATTTACAGGACGAGTGTAAAATGCTTATAAAAGAGTTCGGCGGGCACAGAAACGAGCATATTTTTTACATTACCGCAACGGAAGACAAAACGGTAATGTCAAAGTTGATTTATACTTTAAACGATCCGGACAGAGTAAGACTTTCCGTGCCCATTCTCAAAAACATTATGAAAATAGGCAACACGAAATACCTTCTCGTAGCGCACAACCACCCGACGGACGATCCCAACACGTCAATAGACGATATATTCTGCTATAAAAAGATTTTATATCATACTGCGGATTTAGGGGTAAAGTTGGTGGATTTCTGCATAATATGCAACCACAGTTATTTAAGTTTCAATTTATCGGGATTGTCTAAACGATTAGAAACGTGCAGGTTTCCGCAAAAACTTATGGACGGAGATAAACTTTTCCCTTTCAAGAAAAAAGAAAAACCGCTTGACAGCGAAAAGGTGGATAACGACGCGTTTGCAAAACTCGCGGTGGAATATCCCGATTATTTCAAAGCGCTCGACCCGCTTGCGGAAATAAAACGCAAAAAGGAAGAAGAACGGCAAAAACGCGCCGAAAAGGCAAAAGAAAAAGCGGAAGAGCGGGCTAAAAAACCGCAAAACGACGGGGAAGAACAGCCCCGAAAGAAAAAAACGTCGGACAAAGACGTGTATAAAGAAATATTAGACGGAGCGGATAAATATGGATTCTGACAAGAGAGTAAGAACAAGATTTGCGCCAAGTCCCACGGGTTATCTTCACATCGGCGGACTGCGGACGGCGTTATACGGCTATCTTTTCGCAAAACAAAGACACGGCGATTTCATTTTGAGAATAGAGGACACCGATCAGGCGAGATACGTAGACGGCTCGGTAGACATAATTTACCATACCATGCGCGACAGCGGTATTATGTACGACGAGGGACCGGACGTAGGGGGAAACTACGGACCGTATATTCAGAGCGAAAGAAAAGAAATATATCTCGAATACGCGAAGAAACTCGTCGAACTCGGGGGCGCGTATTATTGTTTCTGCGACAAAGAACGGCTAGAATCTCTTAAAGACGAAAACGGCAACGCAAAGTACGACAAGCATTGCCTTAATTTAAGTAAAGAAGAAATACAGGCAAAGTTGGACAGCGGTTGCCCGTACGTAATTCGTCAGAACGTCCCCACCGAGGGTACGGGCAGTTACGTAGATTTGGTTTACGGCGAGATAGACGTCGACTATAAAGAAATAGAGGACGGGATTCTTATCAAAAGCGACGGTATGCCGACTTATAACTTCGCAAACGTAATAGACGACCACCTTATGGCGATAAACTACGTCATAAGAGGTTCGGAATATCTGTCAAGCACCCCGAAATACAACCTTATGTACGACGCGTTCGGTTGGGAACGCCCCGTATACATTCACTTACCGCCCATAATGAAAGACGCAACGAGAAAACTTTCCAAACGTTACGGCGACGCGAGTTATCAGGATTTCGTGGAAAAGGGTTACGTAAAACAGGCGATAGTAAACTATATCGCGCTTCTAGGTTGGAGCCCCAAAGGCAACGAAGAAAAAATGAGCCTTCCGGAACTTGTGGAAAAGTTTTCGCTTGACGGCATTTCAAAATCGCCCTCTATATTCGACGAGGTCAAAATGCGTTGGCTTTCGGGCGAATATATAAAGGCGATGAGCGACGAAGAGTTCTTGGAGTATGCGGAGCCGTTTTATAAAAAGAGCAAGTGCTACGGTAAATACGACCTTAAAAAAATGATTCCCGTGCTTAAACCGAGAATAGAGATTTTCAGCGAGATTCCCGAAAAAATGGATTATCTTTGCGAATACGGCGAGTTTTCAAGCGACCTTTATTTCCACAAAAAAATGAAAACGGACAAAGAAATAGCGAAAGCCGTTTTGCCCGAAGCGCGCGAAGTGCTTAATAATATCACCGAATGGACTTTCGACAACGTTCACGACGAACTTATGAAGTTGGTCGAGAAAAAAGGAATGAAAACGGGGCAGATTTTCTGGTGCGTAAGAGTGGCGATCTCGGGCAAAGAAAGCACCGCCGGCGGTGTTATGGAAATAGCGGACATCATAGGCAAAAAAGAAACTATTAAGCGTATGGATTTCGCTATAAACTTACTTAATAAGGAGTGATTATGTTGACTTCTAAACAGCGTAGCGTGTTAAAAGGGCTTGCAAGCAACCTTTCGCCCGTAGGACAGGTGGGCAAAAACGGCATTGACGAAGAAGTTTTAAACTCTTTCGACAAAGCGCTTAATAACCGCGAACTCATAAAAATAAACGTACTTGAAAATTGCGAATTTTCGCCGAAAGAAGCGGGCGATATTTTAGCGGAAAAACTGAACGCGGAATTCGTTATAGCAATCGGCAAGAAAGTCGTTCTTTACCGCGTAAGCGACAAAGAGGGCGTTAAACACATAGAATTATAAAACCGTTTAAGGGCGTTCGTCGGAACGCCCTTTTTTATTTCTTTTAAAAACGGTATTTAAAGGATTTCTTATCCGAACGGGCAATCGGCGAGAGATTTCTTTACTCATATTCGGCTCCCTTGTGCAAAGGGGGCTCCGACGCAAGACGGTGGAGGATTGCCTTTATATAATCCAATCCCTAATCAAGGCTCCCTTGTGCAAAGGGGGCTCCGTCGCAAGACGGTGGGGGATTGATTCATATTTTATTTTCAATCCTTTCGTCGCACGTCGACAGCCGAAGATAACGGCGTTTATTTCTTTTAAAAACGCCGTTAAACGACAAAATAACGGGGCGGTTGCAACTTGCGACCGCCCCGTTAAAGTTTTAACCGATATTATTTTTTAATTACTCCCGCGACCGCAGAGAAAAACGCGGACAACGCAAGAAGTATTCCCGGCAAAATACTGCCGACGCCGAGTTTTATTACTTTCTTCAACTCGTTTGCAAGGTTTGAGTTACCTCCCGCAAGAGCGGTTGCAAACGTTTCTTTCGTCAAAAACATCAACACCGCCGACGTTATCGCGCAGAGTATGCCCAAAAACAATATTATTCCTCCGCCTTTCGCGCCCGAAAGTTTTGCAAAAGTTGCCATAAAAAACATAAGAATCGCCCCGAGAGCAATCGCAAACGCGGATATGGTTGCGGGATAATCCGTTTCTTTTTGAGTAGCGAGTTCGATAGCCGTAGCGTCGATACTGTACTTTTTACCTAAAATCGTAGTTTCGACGCTTACCGCCGTTCCGAGCATTGCGACGACCGCGCCCACCGCAAAAAGAGTAGCGATAAACGCAAGCAATGCGGAAGATTTTCCTTTCTTTTTCTTAGCCATATTTATTTCTCCTTGATTTTTTGTTACATTATACACTACTTTTAATATTTCGTCAATCGGGGAGCATAAGAAAAAGGCGTTCGTTTTTGAACGCCTTTTCGCTTTTTGTTTAACTTATTTGTTTTTGATTACGTCATAACCCGCAACGATTACGGACAAGAACATAAATATGCCCGAGAATATCGCGCCGATGCCGAGAGAACATTGTTTAGCCATCTCAGAAGGAATGTCGGCATAACTACAATACGTCGTTTTTGCAAGGAAGAATAACAACGCCGATACGAGCGCGCACACAATGCCTGCGTAAAGAACGTATTTTACGCCCTTTATATCAAGGTATTGCATAACCGTTGCAGCCGCAAACGCAATCAAAGCGATAATTCCCAAAGAAAACGCAGCCGCCCATCCGGGAATGTGGTAATCGCCTTTCATTCCGTCCGTAAACGTTCCCGTTGTAGACACACCGCCCACTTCTATTTTAATACCCGCGCCAACCGTAGCAATCATCGCCGCGATAACGCAAAGCACGCCTATAATCATAGGCAAAGCCTTTTTTACTTTACTGTTCATAATAAAAAACCTCCGTTTTTTTTGAAACGCACCCGTAACGTTTACGGGAACCTTTCTGTTAGAAATTATACACCCAGCCCCCCTCGTTGTCAACCGGAATTTGTAAAAAAGCAAGACAAATTACGCTTTTTTTCGTCCTTTTCCTTCATATTTAAACACCCCGATAAAAAGTGTTCAAATCAATTTACGTTTTTCGAGATTTCCTTTACCGCTTTAACGAACGCGTTTATTTCGCCTACCGTATTATGGGGCGAAATGCTAGCCCTTACCGTTCCCGTGTCTTTCGTACCTATATATTCGTGGCAAAGAGGGGCGCAGTGATAACCGCACCTTACGGCTACGTCGTACCGCTCGTTAAGAAGGTCGCCTATAAGGTTGCTGTCCTCGCCGTACACGTTAAAACTCACCACGCCCGTTTTGTTCTTTTTTGAATAAAGCGTAATTCCTTCTATCGCCGACAGTTTTTTAATAAGCGCGTCCGTAAGCGTTTCGGTAACGCCGGCAAAATATTCCGTGTTTTCTTTTATATAAAGCGTTCCTTCGAGAAGAGAAACTATCGCGGGCAGAGAGGGGGTTCCCGCTTCCAACTTTTCGGGGTAAGAGCAGGGCATTCCTTCGGCGTTCGCATCCGTGCCCGTTCCGCCGAAAATAAGCGGTTCTATTTCCGTTTTGTTATCGAAAATAAGGCAACCGCTACCCGTAATGCCGTACATTCCTTTATGCCCCGAAAAACAAAAAACGTTTATACCGCTTTCGGCAAGGTTATATTTTATATGCCCCGCGCCCTGCGCCCCGTCGATAACGACAATCTTGTTTTTTCCTTTAAACGCTTTTCCCAGCCTTTCGACGTCGAAAACCTTGCCCGTTACGTTACAAGCCGAAATCGTTACTATAACGTCGTAATCTTTTCCTTTTTCTATAAGTTCGTCCGTAAGAGTTTCCTCGCTTTCGGGCGATAATACGGTAAGAGTTATTTTGCCCGTCCGTTCGAGACGGTAAAGAGGTCTTAACACGGCGTTATGCTCGAAAACGTCCGTAAGCACTTTCATTCCGTCTTTGATAATACCGAAAAGGGCGATATTCAACGCTTCCGTGCAATTTTTGGTAAAGATAACGCGGTCGGCGTTTTCCGCGCCGAAATAAGAAGATACCTCTTTTCTCGCAAGAGATATGAGTTTCGCCCCGGTTAAGGCAAGTCTGTGCCCCGAACGCGCGGGATTAGCCGAAAGGTATTTTATAACCTGCGTTACCGAATCTTTGACTTCGGCGGGTTTGTAACCGCCCGTGGCGGCGTTATCGAAATATATCATCTTTCCCCCGTAACACTTTTTTATCTTACGTAATATGATATTATGAGAGAGTTGCCGATATTCTCTTACAAAGGAAGAAAAAATGTACGTAACAGCAATTTTCAGATCGAGAAGCGCGAGTATAGACTTTGCGGGAAGGCTTACCGACAGAGGCATAGCAAACTCTCTGATAAACACTCCCAAAAGCGCGAACGTAGGGTGCGGTCTTTCGGTAAAGTTCCCCGAGCGCAACCTCTATACCGCAAAACAAATAATCGCGCGGGTAAGATACCCGTCTTTCGTCGGTTTTTTCCGTTACGGCTCCAAAAAGAGCGGAATGTATCCGACGGCATGATTTTTCCGTTCGCCCTTTTCGGGGCGAACGGTTTTTTATAAACTTTTGCGGTACGGAAAATCAAAATTGCGCTACCGTTAAAAAAATCTTGTAAAATAACGCGATTTGTGTTAGAATGTAATTTATGGACGAACAAACGGCTGAAAAAATAATAGAACGGCTTTCTACCGTATACAGCGACAAGCCGAGCCTTAATTACAATTCGGCTTACGAACTGCTTGTTGCGGTGGTTCTTTCGGCGCAATGTACGGACAAACGGGTAAACGAAGTAACTTCAAAACTTTTCCCCGTAGCGAACACGCCTGAAAAAATGATCGCTCTCGGGCAGAAGTCGCTTGAAAAATATATTTTTTCCTGCGGATTATACCGCACGAAAGCGGAACACGTAATAAGTTTAAGCAAAGACATTTCGGAAAGATTTAACGGGCAAGTTCCCGACAACCTCAAAGATTTGCAAAGCCTTGCGGGCGTGGGCAGAAAAACGGCGAACGTTGTCTACGCAGTGTGGTTCGGCGGACAAGTCATCGCCGTGGATACTCACGTGTTCAGAGTTTCGGAAAAAATAGGGTTTACGAAAAACTCTTCTTCCCCTCTTCAAACGGAAAAAACGCTTACGAGACTTATACCCGAAAAAGACAGAGTAAGGGCTCATCACTATCTGATTTATCTCGGAAGAGATACCTGCAAAGCGTCTTTTCAGGATTGCGAAAGGTGCGTTATAAACGATTTGTGCGAAAAAGGAAAAACAAGGAGATAATATGGCATCCGATTTTATAGATAAAGTTTCTCTTAACGTAAAGGCGGGCGACGGCGGAGACGGCATCGTTTCGTTTATTCATTATAAAGGTATACCCAACGGCGGTCCGGACGGCGGAGACGGCGGTAAGGGAGGAGACGTCATAGCCGTGGGCGACAGACATTTAACCACCCTTTCCGACTATTATTACAGAAAGAAAATGGTTGCGGAAAACGGCGGTAGGGGCGAACCCAAAAACTGTTTCGGAAGAGCGGGTAGCGACCTTATAATCAAGGTACCCCTCGGCACGGTTATCAGAGACGCCGAAACGGGCGGAGTAATCGCGGACGTTACCGAGGACGGTGAAAGAAAAACCATTCTCGTCGGCGGTGAGGGCGGAAGAGGCAACGCAAAGTTCACTAATTCGAGAAGACACGCGCCTCACTTTTCCCAAACGGGCGAAAAGACGGAAATCAAACGCATTATAATGGAACTAAAAACGATTGCGGACGTGGGACTCGTAGGGTTCCCCAACGCCGGCAAGTCTACCATACTTTCAAAAATAACCAAAGCAAGACCGAAAATCGCGAACTATCCGTTTACGACTCTTTCGCCCAACCTCGGCATAGTCGAAAAATACGACGAAAAGTTTGTCGTGGCGGACATTCCGGGGCTTATCGAGGGCGCAAGCGAAGGCGCGGGGCTCGGGCACGACTTTTTGAGACATATAGAAAGGACGAGACTTCTCGTACACGTAATCGACGTTTCGGCAAGCGACGGAAGAGATCCTCTTTCCGATTATAAACAGATAAACGCGGAACTTAAAAACTACTCGGCGAAGTTGGCTTCTTTAAAACAGATAATCGTTCTTAACAAGTGCGATATGTACAATGCGGAAGAAAATATCGCGGAGTTCAAAAAGAAAGTGCGCGGTAAAAAGATTTTCACGATTTCCGCGATTACGGGAGAGGGGCTGGACGCTCTCGTGAACGAACTGTTTAAAGTTCTGAAAACTCTTCCCGAAAAGGAAAAGGAAGAAGAAACCTTTAAATACGAAAAACCCGAAACGCTTACCTACAACCTTTATTACGACGAAAGCCGTAACGCTTACGTTATAGAAGGTACTCTCGTTGCGGTTTTATGCCGTAACGTCGTTTTAAACGACACGGGTTCGCTTAACTATATGCACAAAGTGCTTAAAACGAGGGGCGTGTACAACGAACTTAAAAAGGCGGGCGCGAAAGACGGCGATACCGTTATTATGAACGACATAGAGTTCGAGTTGATGTATTGATTTATGAAAAAGGGTAATTTTTTATCAAAACTTAAACGCAGGTTTCTTGCGAGCGACAAATCGAAAAGATACGACTTTATAACTTTTTGTTTAAGTTGTCTTTTGCTCGTGGCTCTTGTCGTAATAGAAATACTCGTTATAGTTACCTGTAAAGAGTGGTGGTGGATAGGTCTTATTCTGTGCGTGCTTTTAACGGCTTCTTTCTGCGTGGGCGTGTTCGTCGAACTGTCTTTCAAAAAAAGAATACCTTTCGATATTTTCAACTTCCTTGCGTGCGTATCTCTTTCACTTATAAACAAAGCAAACTTCTCGTCTACTCTTTTCAACATAGTTCTTGCAAATTTCTATCTGAAAAACAACATAAAAACCAATATAATAATGGCGGTCTGCGCTTTCGTGTGCTATCTTTCCGCGGCGATAACGGGCACATTCGTTCTTTCGTCGGACAGAACGGTAGTCGCGGTTCTTTCCTCGGCATTCTCGAACGACCTCGTTTATTTCGTGTTGATTTTCACTTTTATAAACCTTATTTCCACGACTATGCGTAAGAACAAAGAACTCTCTTTTGCGGTAGAAGAAATCGCCGAGCGTGAAAAGAAATTGAAAGAAGCGAACGAAGAATTGAGCAAAACCGCCGTATTGCAGGAAAGAAACAGAATAGCAAAACAGATTCACGACACAACCGGACATTCCATAACGACCATAATAATGCAGACGGAAGCGGCTAAACTCATAATAGACAAAGATCCGGAAGAAGCCAAAAAGAAAATAATTTCGGCAAACCTTTTCGCCATAAACGCGCTTGAAGAAATGAGAACGGCGGTTCACGTTTTAGGCGGTGAAAACAACGGGTTCGATTTAATTTCTTCGCTTACCGCCACCATAAACAACACCACCGAAAACACGAACATTACCATAAGGACGAAAATAGACGACGATATAAGCGTAGATAAAGATTTGGGAATGTTTATATTCTCTTCTCTTAAAGAAGGGCTTAACAACGGCATACGCCACGGAAACGGCACGGCTTTTTATTTCGAGTTGACTAAAAAAGAGGGCTGTCTGCGGTTCGTGTTGTCGGACAACGGCACGGGTACGGAGGACGTAAAACCCGGGTTCGGTTTAAAGAAAATGAAAGAACAGGCGGAAAGTTTCGGCGGAAAAATAACTTTTTCCTCCGCAAAAGGCGAAGGGTTCGAGATAGAAATTATTATACCCTTGCAAAATAAAGGAGAACCGGTATGATTAAAACGGTAATAGCGGACGATCAGACGTTACTTGCGGAAGGCATAAAATCCATGCTTACCACGGCGAAAGATATAGAGGTCGTATATATAGCGGGCAACGGCGCGGAAGCCGTGGATTTCGTAAAAAAAGAGGACGTCGACGTCGTTTTAATGGATATAAGAATGCCGGATATGAACGGCGTTATCGCGACGAGAGAAATTAAAAAATGCAAACCGGACGTTAAGGTTATAATTCTTACCACGTTCGACGACAGCGAATATATTTTAGACGCTATGAACTTCGGCGCGAACGGATATCTTTTGAAAGACATTTCCGCAAACGCTCTTATAAGCGCGGTCAGAAACGCCGTGGAGGGAGATACCATTCTTCCCTCGAAAATAGCGATGAAAATAGCGATGGCGGCTAAAACGGTTACCAACGACAGAGAAATAAAACTCAAAAAAGCGTTTAATTTTTCGGACAGAGAAGTCGATATCGCAATGATGCTGTACGAAAACTTCACCAACCGTCAGATAACTTCCGCGCTCGGGCTTAACGAGGGAACGACGAGAAACTACATTTCGGGCATATACGTAAAAATGGCGGTGGGTTCCCGTCAGGAAGCGATTGAAAAAATGCAATCCGTTTTGCAGGCATAAGGCGTTTGTTTTATAACGGATATTTTTTGGCAATAATATAAACCGTAAGGAAAAAATCCTTGCGGTTTTTCTTATGTCGGGCAAGAATTATACTAACCCTTACGAAATCTTTTTAAAGGAAATTAAAATATGAAAAAAGCGTGCATAAGTTTGTTTTTATTATTCATAATAGTCTTGACGATAATTTCAGGCTATATAAAACTCAATGAAACCGTCGGAGCGGAAAAGGAATATTTAAGGCTCCATATCCGCGCGGACAGCAATTCTCAAACGGATCAATCCGTCAAATACAAGGTAAAAGACGCCGTCGTAAAATATCTCACGCCGATAATTTGCGAAATAAAAAGCAAGGAAAGTTGCGAAAAGATTTTAAACTCTAAAAAAGGCGAGATAGAACGGGTTGCCGACGAAGTTTTAAAGGCAAACGGGTTTAATTATACGGCGACGGCGGAGTTCAAAACGGAAGAGTTTCCTACGAGAGTTTATAAAGATTTAACCCTTAATCAAGGAGTCTACCGCGCGCTTATAATTAACCTCGGTTCGGGCAAAGGAGACAACTGGTGGTGCGTTCTTTACCCTCCGCTTTGTTTCGACGGCGAAACGGAAGTAAAATATAAGTCTAAAATTATAGAAATTATAAAGGATTTCAAAAACAAAATAAAAAAATAAGGAGGTTTTCTTACTTGAAAAGGGCTGTTTTTCAAGTATAAACGAAGATGAAAAAGTTATTTGAAATTTCGGCGCTTTGTCTTATTGCAATGTGTTTGGTTTTCGGAACGGTTTTCGCCGTAAAAACGTCGGTCAACACGGTTGTAACGTCGGGCGCGTACGGTCAGGAATCCGCGCTCGTTTCGGTTGTCAAACAGGGCGATAGGGGAGATTTGGTTAAAACCATACAGAGAAAACTTAAAAACTGGGGATATTATTCGGGTAGCGTAGACGGCATTTTCGGCGCGGGTACCAAAAAGGCGGTAATCTACTTTCAGAAAAAGAACGGGCTGACGCCCGACGGAATAGTCGGAAGCAAAACGCTTTCCGCGCTCGGGATAGTAAACGGCGGTTCGTCCTCTAAACCCTCCGCCACGACAAACAAAGATACGGAACTCCTCGCAAAACTCATTTACGCCGAGGCTCGCGGAGAAAATTACACGGGGCAGGTTGCGGTCGGCGCGGTTGTTTTAAACAGAGTTAAAAGTTCCTCTTTCCCCAACAGTATTTCAGGGGTAATTTATCAGGCAAACGCCTTTACGTGCGTAAAAGACGGGCAGATAAACTTAACGCCTAACGAAACGGCAAGAAAAGCCGCAAGGGACGCTTTGAACGGTTGGGATCCGACGGGCGGAGCGATTTATTATTACAATCCGTCAATCGCAACGAGTTCCTGGATATACGGAAGAAAAGTCGTGCTTGTAATCGGCTCGCACGTGTTCGCGGTATAAGGAGAATGTTATGGAAGAGAATAATAAAATAAACGAAAGTACGAAAGAAAGCGTATCGGGGAAAAGCAAACCGAAAACGGCAAAAAAGAAAACGAATAAAACAACGACTAAAAAAAGCGTGAAAAAGACTCCCGAAAAGAAAAGCGATTTCAA
>CAKQSC010000009.1 GCA_934271725.1 uncultured Clostridia bacterium | reverse complement strand
GCAGATTGGTCGGACGCCTTCCGGAGCTGAATATCGGAGGCGATTTCAGCAACTTCCTCGGCAATGACTACATCGGCGCCGTCAGAGGCGACCCGTCCCCGGACAGTATGCTGTGCGCAGTCGTCATGGACGTGAATATGTGATTCTCCGGTATGGTCAGCTTAAAAAGCGAAAAAGTAAAACCGGTCTGCTTCGATCGGAAAAAGAGAGTACAGAGAAATAAAGGTCAAACGACCGACTGCGTTCATAAGAGTGCGGTCGGTCATTTTTTCGTTGATTAAGACAGAAGAAATCATACGCTCCTTATCGTACAAAAATCCTTATCGTACAAAAATCCTTTTTGTGCAATCGTTAAAGGCTTGAGATTTTCCAAAGCGAGTGAAGAACAAATCCCCACGGCGATGAGCGAAGAAACAACAAAAAGGGTAAACTACCATAAAAACGGCAATTTACCCCTGTTTTACATAGAAAAAGACACACGCATTGGAGTTTTATACGCTCCTTTTGCGTGTGTCCCTGTGGTACACCCGACGGGGGTCGAACCCACAACCTTCGGAATCGGAATCCGACGCGCTATCCTGTTGCGCCACGGGTGTATTTCACGGGCGAAACCGCTTCCGCCCGAAAGTTTTTAATATTCCAACGTGATTTTATCGACGCCGAACTTAACGGTGTTGTATTCCGGCGTGTAATACGGCGATTTGCCGTCTTTCCAGGTTCCGCGCATGGCAAAGTTCAAAGGTCCTACCGCAAAACTGTCGTCGCCGTTAAAGTGCAACGGTCCGAATTTGTTGCGAAGAGACGGTACGAGAGTTATCTCTATCTCGTTCTCTTTGCCGGCGTTTACTTTGATTTTCGTTCTGTCGGAAAGCAAAACGGGCTTTACGGACACGCCGTTTACCTTTACCCTGATTTCCATATATTCGCCGTCCGCGTGAAGAGTAACTTCGTCCTTTTCGGGAACGACGGTACCCTTAAACGTCAAAGGCTCCGCATTGAACTTATACCCTTGCTTGTCGATACCGGCGAGTTTAACGTCGCTGTTTTTCTTTCTTATAACCAAATCGTCGTAAACGGCAAACTCTCCGCTTATGTAAATCGGTTCGATTTCCGTGTCGTAAACAAGGCAGTTTCTTAAACTTTCCGTCGCGCGCGGATCGAAAAGAGCAAACTTTATGCCGTCGTGTTCATAGAAATTAAGCGCGTACTCGAACACGTTTTCGCCCTTGACTACAAGACCGCCCAAATCCGCTTCCATATACTTGAAATCGAAAGGACTCTGCCCGAAAGCGACTTCTCTTCCGTTCAGCGTAAAAGAGGACGCGTCGCATTTTTCCATCGTAAGTTTCAAAAGAGTAACGTCTTCGACGTTAAAAGAATATCTTACGTAAAGTCTGCCTTTATATTCTTCTTTTATAAGTTCTTCCAAAGCCTCGTAGCAATATCTCGGCTCGCCGAACGTTTTGCCGTCTTTGCTTATCCTCACCTTGTCCAGCGTAAGATTGTTTTTGCCGTCCGAAACGAAAGAAAACCTGTCCGTTATATCGACGACCGTTTTCGGCTCCGTATAAGTCTTGTCCGCCTTATAATCCTGCAACAATAAGATACTCTCTTCTTTTCTCAACGTGAAATCGGTGATTTTTTCCGTTTCGAGCGTTACGCAATCGAGTTTGACGAACTCGCCCTTTAAAGCAACGTGCGCGTCGTTATCTCCCTCGTTGAGCATATACAGCATCTTATAGTTTTTGCCTTTTCTGTAAGAGAATATAACCGTGTTGTCCGTATCGAACGGAACTTTCAAATCCTTTTCCATATCGGACAAATCCACGTTGGATTTAAGGAACGAATAATCGTCTTTCACGCCGTCGGTATATTCGGGAACGTTTGCGTACACGTACACTTTACCGCCGTTTCCTACGTATTCTTCAAGCAATTTCTTCGTCGATTTTCTCACCGTGTACGTATACGGTATTACGACGTATTTATATCTGCATTTGCCGAGAACCATCTTTTTCAAAGCCACTTTGCCGTGTTTTGCAAGCAGGCTCTCGTCCGCTATGTGGAAATCTATTTTGTGCTTTGCAAGCAAATCCTGCAACTTGTCGTATTCTTTGTCAATGACGTCGGTATGCTCCATATCGTCCCTGTAAAAGTTTGAATACACGCTCGAAAGCGGACTTATGACAAGCGTTTCGGTTATGGATTTACTGTTCGCGACGAGATACCCTACGTGCGTGAAATAGTCGTTGAAATCGGCAAAATCGTCGTCCCACGGCATGTGCTTTGAAAAGCACGGCGGGTGGTCCATTTTGGCCTGACCGGAAAGAGTGTAACTGTAAAGGTGCTGACACATCATATTGACGCCCCTTACATACTGACAGTCCGCTATCGCGCGGAGTTTTCTCGGCGGGGTGTTATAACCCGAGCAACCGAACGTTTCGGTAAGAACGTGTTTGAAGCCGAGTTGTTCTTTGACACTGCCCACCTGACGCGCCGAAAGTTGCGCGTCGAGACAGTTGGCGAGATTGTCTATCGCGGGTATGCTTTCGTATTCGTACGATGGCATTACGCCCGCCCCTCCCCACATTTGGAAAGAGAACCCGTTTTCCTCTACGCTGTGTCCCGTAAACTTGCACCCGTGCGAGTTGCACCAGTCGTTAAGACGTTTATAATAATTTATCGTATAAACTTTATTTATAAGTTGATAATACTTCTGTCTGAACGGATAATCTTGTTCATCGTCGTGGAAAAGGTGTACAAGCCCGTCTCTTATATCTTCGCCGTATTTGTCTTTGAACTCGCCGTCGAGCGCAACGGAATAGGGCGTCGCGTATCTGTAATATTGCGGTTCGTCCGTAAAAAATCCCGTAAGTTCTTTGCCGAATCTGTCCTTGAACCTTATATAATACTGTTCGTAGGTTTTTTCTATGAACTTATCCATTACTTTCGGGTTGAGTATATCCGTGTTCGCGGGGGAATAATTAAGGTACACCGCCTCGAACTCGTCGCCCGCCGTGTTTTTGTCGGCAAGAACGTATCCGTCCTTCGTTTTAACCCAGTTGCGAACAGCCGTTTCGTCGTACGCCTTATTTACCTTGTGCGTAAGATAAGTAGCGAGATTTTCTTTTTCTTTAAGAAGTTCACCCCCGACGAATCCGCTCGGCCAACCGTTTTCGTCGTAAATCCAGGCGTTCATACCGAGTTCTTTCGCCTTGTCGAGGCACGCTTCTACGCATTTAAACCATTTGTCTTGAAGATACGGGGTTGTAAGTCCCGTTCTCGCGTGCATGATGAAACCGCCTATTTTACGCAGTTTCATATGTTCTATCTGCTTTAAAAGTTCGGGTATTTCGAGTTCCCCGTTCCAACTCCAAAAAGGTATGCTTCTATAATCTTTCAGATCCGTCGTCCGTAATTCGTAAATAATGTCTTTTCCCATTGAAATCTCCTTTCGTACTTAAACATTATCACATTATTTTAAGGTTTTGTCAATAAAAAAAGACAAAAAAAATCAAGTCCGCAGTACATTCTGCGAACTTGAACTTTTTCCGTTTTTTAATCAGCAGTCCAACAATCTTAAAATATGGTTTTCGGTAACCATCAATACGATATCTACGATCCAAAGAATGAATCCGAGACCGATAAGACGGATAATGCCCGCTACGATTTTGCCTTCCGACAATCTTGTAAGAGCACCGCAAATCCACGAAGTGAACGGAATGATTACGAGAATGAGGCTGACAAGACGACTTAAACCGAAATAATCTTTCTTCATATTTCTTTCCTCCGATTTTTTAGCGTTACGCAAATGCGAAACACCTTATAAACTATGTACATTGTAGTATAAAAAATGCCCTTTGTCAACAAATTTTTCTTTTTTAACGTGTTTTTTATTTTTTTCTCTCGGTTTTATTTTTTTGCGCGAAAAAGGGTGAAAACAGTTGCTTAATATAATTTATTGTTATATTATTTACGTAGTATTACACGGAGATGATTTATGTTTCTTAACGAAAAAGAACCCAAACCGGAAACGAAAGCGCAAACTATTCTTCTCGATATATTAAACGCCACCGTCGCCGCATTGCTTGTTGCGATAGGTTATTTTTTATTCATAAACGCAAACGGCTTCGCGCCGGGCGGAATATCCGGTATAGCCACCATTTTCGCGTTTCTTTGCAAAATAAACCTCGGCTATTTCACAATGATTTTAAACATTCCCCTGTTTATTCTCGTATTTTTCTTCGCGGACAAAAAATCCGCTCTGTTTCTGACTTATTACGTCATTCTTCAATCGGTACTCATGATTTTGTTCGGAAACGTAAAATGGTTCGCGCAGTTTAAATACGTTCAGGACGAAAAACTTCTTCCCGCGCTTGCGGGCGGTGTCATTACGGGCATAGGCTTTGCGTTGATGCTCAGAAGATTCGGCGCGAGCGGAGGAACTTACGCAATCGCTTCTTTGATAAAAAAGAAGAAACCCGCCGCGAACGTGGCGTGGCTTTCCGCTTCTATGGACGCGTGCGTAGTCGCTGTAATTCTTTTCGTCAACCCGACGGGAAAAGTAGATTTCACTTCCGCCCTTTGCACGCTGGTAAACCTGTTTATCGCAAACGAAGTTGTCGATATGGTTCTTAAAGGCTTCAAAAAAGGCTATAAGTTTGAAATAATAACGGACAATCCCGACGAGATAAGTAACGAAATAATTCAGAAACTCGGAAGAGCCGTAACGGAAGTCGACGCTGTGGGATTGTATTCTCACACGGATTAAAAATTGTTGATTTGCCTTATAAGAAAACGCGAACTCGGAGCCTTTTACAGAATACTTAAAAAATACCCCAACACGTTCGCATATCTCGCGCCTATATCGGAAGTAATGGGCAAATTCAAACAATGAGCATATTTTCATAAACGCATATATACGTGCGGGCGACGCAAACCAAGCGTCGCCCGCGGTTTTTATCTTTGTCAAGTCTGCAATACGTCGGTTCTGAAATTACCCTACCGCCGTCGGGATAAAACCTGCAATGCTAAAATCAAACCCGTAACACGTCGGGAAAAACTTACCCCACCCACCTCAAACGGACTTCACCGCCGTCGGGCAAAAATTGTCCCCACCGCAAACGACTCACTCCCCCGACAAATCGTTTTTTGCAGGGCAAACCGCCCCGATAAACGGAATACGTTTAAACCGAATAAAAAACTACGGGCGTGGCAAATTGCCACGCCCGCAAACTGTTTAATTCCTTTCGGCTTTTTACTCCTCGACAGCCATATACTTAACCGTAAAGTTTTCAAGGCTTACAACCACCTGATAGAAAGAGAATTTTATCTCTCTTTCCTGCTTTGCGTATTCGACCGTTCTTGCAAGCGTTTCTTCGCCCAAAACGCCGTCCGTATATTTAGCGTAGTAAAGGGAAAGACTTCCGTCTTTATATACTATTCTGTATCTTACTTTGTCGGTGTCGTAATGTTTGAAGAAGTTCGGGGGATTGTTTTCGTCCTCGCCCGTTCCGAGCAACGCCGCGAAATTATACGGCGCCCTGAAATAATAGCAATACGTATCACCGATATACAATCTGAAATTACCGCTAGGATCGCCGTAATTATTCGTACCGAACATATCGAAAGACAACTCGAACTCGTCGTACGTTTCGGCAAGCGTGAATTGAAGCACGGAGTTTCTGTTTATCGTGATAACTCCGTTTTCATCGGTAACGCCCTCCGCCGTCGTTCCCAAATCTTCTTTGGTAGCGTAGACTTTGGTTTTTTCGACCTTGCCCGCGCAAACCGCCGTTACGGTTATATCGGCAGTCGGGTAGAATGAGAAAGATTCTTCTTTCGAGAGTACGTTGCCGTTTCCGTCAACCCACTTTACGAAGTTTTCCGTTCCCGCGTCAAGCGTTACTGTCGCCTTTCGGTCCTCTCTGTAAGTACCGCTTCCCGTACCGCCTTCTACCGTTACGGTATAGTTACCCACCTCGAACTCGGGCTTTTCGTATTTTATCGCAAAATCGGTAATTTTCACTTCCGCCTTGTAGCAGGAGAACTTTATCGCTCTTTCCTGTTTTGCGTATTCGACCGTTCTCGCAAGCGTTTCTTCGCCGAGCGTTTCCCCGTCGTATTTAGCGTAGTAAAGGGAAAGACTTCCGCTTTTGTATACTATTCTGTATCTTACCTTGTCCGCCTTTTCGTGCTTGAAATTGCCTACGGGGTTGTTTTCGTCCTCGCCCGTTCCGAGAAGTCCGGCAAAATTATACAGTGCTCTGAAATAGTAGCAGTACGTGTCGCCGATATATAACCTGAAATTACCGCTCGGATCGCCGTAATCGCCCGTGCCGAACATAACGAAAGTCATTTCAAAATTATCGTACGTATGAGGCAACGTCGTTACCGCCGAACCGCCCGACGTTATCTTGTAAACGTTTTCGCTTTCGACCGAATATCCGGACGTCGGCGAGCCTATGTCCGTCAGCGTCGTATACGCTCTGTTAAGAGTAACCATATTTGCGTAAACCGCAGTAAGCGTTACGTCTTTCGTCGCGAGGAAAGTGTATTCCGGTAAAGAGGAAACCGCGTTGCCGTCGCCGTCATCCCATCTTACGAAAACCTTGTCCAAAGAAGCGTTTGCGGATACGGTTACGAGAGAAGTTTCTCTGTAAGTTCCTCCGCCCTCTCCGTTTTCTACCGTTACGGTATAATTATTTACTTTGGATTGAGGTTTGGCGTAACTTACCTTTAAGTCGGACATTCTTACGCAACTTGCATAAGAAGATATTCTTATTTTAACGTTTTCTTCCGCATAGGGTACGGAACGAAGCAAAGTTTCGTCTTCAAACGCCCCGTCGACGTATTTAGCGTAGTAAAGCGAAAGTATTCCGTCCGCATAAGACAATCTGTATTTCACTCTTTCGGTATATTCCTGCTTTGCCGAAACGACCGGTTCGTTTTCGCTTTCGCCCGCTCCCAGAAGAGTCATATACTTGTAATATATGCTGTAATAGAAGCAATATCCTTCGCCGACGTATACTCTTAAATTACCGCTCGGGTTGCCCCAGTTGTCTCCGCCGTATAAAACGAAACTTACGTCAACCGAATCGTACGCGTACGGTAAAGTCGCGCCGATAATATTCGCGTCGGATATTTTGAAATCGCCGTTTTCGTAAACGAATGCGGAAGAACCCTCTTCAAAATATTCGTTTTTGTCAATCGTAAGATTAAAGTTTTCCAAATCTTCCAGAACCGCTTTAACGGTTACGTCCGACCTTACGGCAAATTCGTAAGTTTTGCTTGTAGAAAGGGTTTCGTTGTTCCCGTCAACCCATTTAACGAACGCTTTGTTCTCCGGCACGGTCGCCGTAACGGAAACCGTCGCGCCCTCGTCGTACGTACCCGAACCGGTACCGCCTTCTACCGTTACGGTATAAACGTTTACCGTTTCGGCGACTATCGTCATATCTTTGTCTACGGTAACGGTAAACTCGGCATTTTCGCTAAGAGTAACGACACCGCTCTTCCACGCAACGAAGCGTTTACCCGCGTCTACCGTCGCGGTAAGAGTAACTACCGTGCCTTCGTCGTACGTGCCCGAGCCCGTGCCTCCTTCTACCGTTAAAGTATAAACGTTTACGTACGTAGCCGTAACGGTAACGTCCGTATTCGCAACGAAAGTATATTCCCTGTCCGAAGAAACCGTTTCGTCCGCGACTTTCCAGCCGACGAAACGTTTACCCGCAACCTCGGGCGCGTTAAGAGTTACGTTGCTTCCTTTATAAAACTCTCCCGAACCCTCCGCGTTTTCGACTGTTACGGTAACTTTTTCCGCTTCCGTATACACTGCCGTAATGGTTACGTCCTTTTCCGCCTTGAACGTGTACGGGTTGTCGGTGGAAACCACGCTTTCACCCTCGTTCCAGGACGCGAAGACTTTACCCTCTTTAACGTCCGCCGTTACGGTTACGTCGCTACCCTTTTCGTAACTACCGCCACCCGTGCCGTTAACAACGGTTACGGTGTATTTTTCTTTATCGTCCGATTCCGTCAGACTGCAAGAACAAAAACAAACCGCAACAACGACCAGCAAGAGAAACGATAAAACAATTTTTGCCGTTTTTTTCATATTTTGCCTCCCTTTTAATATTCGGGTTTCCCCCGATTTTTTCTATTTTTCCGACCTTGTCCGAAAGCGAAACGCGCATAAAAAGTTTGTTCCGCTCCCGATGCCGGTTTTTTTATTTGTCCTTTTTCTTCAAACAATACGTTACGACGGAAAGCACGGAAACCATAGCGATAACCGTCAGCGACTGCATACCCTTGCAACCTTTTTTGCCCGGTTTTTCGGGGTTGACGTCGGAAGAGTTTTTCGTCCACTTGGAATAAACGTAAACTTTCCCCGATAAGGTGTCGTTTTTAAAATCGCATTTTCTCGTGTAAGAAGCGTCGTAATACCACCCGTCGAAAGTATATCCCTCGTAAACGGGATCTTCGACTACGTTGTTCGTTACGTTCAACTCTTTCGTTTCGTTTTTGCCCGTAAGCGTATTTACGAATATAACGTCTACCTTGTCTTCGGCGCGCATTATCGGGTAAACTTCGAGATAACCGCCGATATTCGTAAAGTCCTGCGCCCAGCCTTTGAAAATATTGTCCGCGTCAGAACGGAGAGTCGGCGCAACCGCGTCTTTACCTCTTTCGACTTCCGTAGTCTGTATTATTTTGCCGTAGAAATCGTAGAACACAACGTCGTAACTCGTCGGTTTATATACCGCCCCGACTACCGTGTCGCTCTTTATGCCCGAAAGCGTTTTGTCGAATCCTACGAATTCAAACCCCTCTTTTAAGGGCATAGAAACGCCGTGCGCGTCCGAGCCGTAATCAACGCTTTCTTCGCCGACCGTGTTGCCGTCCGCGTCAACGTAAGTTACCTTTACTTTTATCGGCGTGTATTTCAGCAATATAACCATATCGTTATACGCCTTGTCGAAACTTACGTTATAGCCCGAAACGACGTAACCCGTAATATCGGGTATTTCGGGTACGGTTATGCTTTCGCCGTGTCCTACCTGCGTTACGTAGTTGTTGCCGTTTCCGTCAATAAAGGTAATTCTGTGCGTCTCGTTTTGAGTTACCGCCGTAAGAACCGTGGTTTTTCTTAACCTGAACACGTCTACCGTGTTTCCCTTTTCGTCTTTCCAGCCGACGAAACGCTTGTTTTCGGCAACGCTCGCTACGGGAACTTTTTCAACCGCCATATCGCCTATGATTTTTTCCGTAGAAAGTACGTTTCCGCTTTCGTCTTTAAAGGTAAGGGTATAACTTATTTCGCTTATCACGGGGAAAACCACCGTGTCTTTGTTTATTTCCTCAAACTCGTAATTCCACCCCGCAAAGTTTTCTATTCCGCTCGTGTCGGGATTGCTAATCTCGACGTAAGACGAAACTTTTTGAGAAGAAATCGCGTTGCCGTTCCCGTCGACGAACACTACGGCATATTTACCGCTCGTAGTCGTGCCGAACAAACCGTCGCGATAGTTCAGAACGACGTTCGCGCTCTTTGCCGTTAAACCGACCGTACCCGAAGCGAATATTCCGTCTCCGTCAAAGACGAGTTTAAGCCCGTTTCTGTATTCCGTATCGAATACGACGAAGCCTTTTTCGTCCGTAACCGCGCTTTCGAGTTTTTTCGTTCCGTCGTACAAAGACACCGTCTTGCCCGCTATCGCCTTATAATTTTCGTCCGTTACGCAATAAGCCGTCTTTGCGGACGCGTTGACAAGGAAATAATCGCTTGCGAAAGTAATTCCGTACGTAGAGAAAGCAATAGTCGTGGAATCGTCCGTAGCCGAATATGCGTACCCGCCGTTCAGAACCGTTTCTCCGTGTGCGTATACCTTTACGAAGAAGTTTTTGTTTTGCGTTCCGAAAGATATTTTAAGCGCGGTACCGACCGGTTTAACCGATTCGCTTTGATAATACGTATAGAAATCGTTGCCGTTCATACTGTTGTATTTATGCAACGCCACTATTCCGTAATAGGGCTGATATTCGAGCCTTATGACTTCTTGTCCCTTATATATCATAAGAGAAACGTTATGACCGGGCCCCGCGTTTCCGCCCGTGTAAACAAGGTCGGTTTCCGCAACGAAATCGTCGAAACCGCCGACTTTAAGGGTTGCGTTGTGTCCGTTTGCCGAACCGTCCGTTTGCTTTAATTTTCCTTTTCCTATCTCGAAAGTATTTCCCGCCGTCCAGCAAACGTCGTTTTCGTATCCGTCTACAAACGCCCTCAAAGAGGATTTAAGCGTTATCACGCCGTTATCCGCTACTTTTTCGGGATTTGCCACCCGCTCGTAGCCGAGACAGACCGCCGTGTAATAAACCGCGTCGTTTTCACTGTCGAGCGTAACGGCAACCTTGCCGTTTACGGACACGTATTCGCCGAGGTTTGTTCCGTTTGCGTAAAGCGTTACGTTCGCGCCGTCTACGGCGTTGCTCTTGTCGTTTATTACGCGTATTTCCTTTTCGTACCCGTCGTTTACTTTTTCGGTTATATACAAATCGTCTATGCTTACGGACGAGTTATAACAACCCAGCGCAAAATATCCTTTTCCGATAACGGAGGAATTGTCCGTACCCGTAAGAACCTCTTCGCCGTTTACGTAAAGAGTTATCTTAACGCTCTTGCCCACGTTCACCGCGGTAACGGCAACTTCGTTCCATACCCCCATTGCGGTATCGAGCGATTTCGTCGCAAGGAAGCGTTCTCCGCCGGCGTCTTTTCTTATAGCCGTCTGTCCGCGTGCCTGACTGAAATAAATTACGTAACAAGCGTCGTCGCTTCCGCGGAGAATTATGTTGAACATATTATCCGCGCCCGAAAACGAATTAAGTTTCATTTTAAACGTCGCTTTAATCTCCGAATATTCCGTATAATTCGTTTTGATTTTATTGAGAGTATAAGCGTTGTCCTGCGTAAGAACCTTGTTTCCGTCCTCGTCCGTTATCTTCCAGGTAGTTGAGTTTGCGGTAAAATCTTCGGGCATTTCGTCGAAAGTGGCGTAAATCTCGCTGTTATAAGTCTTGCCCGAACCGCTTTCGTTAAGCGTTTTGGTCATAGAAACGCTGTCGATATACGCGGTTGAGCCGTCTTTACCGTCTATTCCTATTCTGTAAGTGCCGTCCTCTTCTATAACACAGAACAAATATTCGTATTTCCAGTCTCCGCTTTTAATGCTCTTCGATGCGATTTCGTCGCCCGTAAGCGCGTTTTTAACAAAGTATTTTACGCCGTCGCCATCCGCTTTGATATTCGCCTTGAAAAGGTATTCGCCCGCTTTAAGATAAAGCCCTTCGTTTACGGAACCCTGCCCGTCTATAACGCCGACCTTGTCGCCTTTAATCGATTTTACGGACGCACCGCCCTCTAACGTCCAGTACAGTATGCCCTGATCGAACTCCGCGTTTTGGAAATCTTCCGCGCCGACAAGTCCGCTGTCGCTTACAAGCCCCGTAACTATAAGAGGCCATACGTTTACGGGCGAAAGGTATTCACAGTTTAAAACGGTTAAATCTTTAAGATTAGACCAGTCGTCCGTTTCACTGTTATCAAAGGGATATCTGCCGTTATACGGGTTGTCCGGCCACACGCCTACCGCATAACCGCCCGAAAGCGTGCAGTCTTTAAGCGTAATATTTCTCATTTCCTGATTTTCGGGATTAGGATCGCTTGTTCCCCAGGATATAATAGACAAAGCCTTGCCACCGCCGGAAGCGACGTAACTGCCGTAAACGTCGACGTTTATTGTTGCCTGAAATTCGCCGGGTTTGCGGTGATTCCATAATCCGCGCGGATCGTCGTATACGGCGGAAACGACTATACCGTCGTCGTTGCCGTTAAGGAACATTCCGCAAATAACCACTCCGTCGGCACCTCCCAAAGACACGCCGTCGGACGAAACGCATTTAACCCTGTTCATTTCGACGTTATATATCGTCATTCTTCTGCAATAGGTTACCGTTACGTGATAGCCCGAACTTTTTGCCATTTCCACGTTGCTTATCTCAACGTTTTCGCAATCGTAAAACCCGACAGGCATCGAATGAAGTCTGTGCGAACATACGGAATATTGATATTCGAGAGGATCTCCGCAGTTTATAAGGTCGTCGCCGTAATTATCGGCATCGCTCATTATTATTTTACCTTTTCCCGTTACCTTGATATTGCGAACTTCGTTAGCCTGCAAAATCGGGTAGTTGGAAACCACGTTACAGTGCGCCCAGTCTATATAGGAAAGGCTTGTCGAGTTATGCCCCAACTCGTACGGGTAATCGTAATCTCTGAAATCCTCCGACTGACGAAGAACGCTTCCTTCCTGTATCTCGAACGTGATATTGCTCTTTAAACGAATGTTGGTCGCGATATACGTTCTGTTGTCGTCCAAAAGGACTTTTCCTCCGCCCATATCCGCAAGAGTGTCTATCGCAAGTTGAATGGCTTCGGTATCGTCCGTAAACCCGTCTCCCTTCGCGCCGACGTCGCGTACTTTTATGGTAGCGGAAGGATTTTCAAAACTGTATTTTTTATCTACGAAATCGTAAATATTGTCTATGGGGCGAGCCTCGTCCACCGCAACCGAGAAAGAGGAATCTATAATCGCCACAGTAAAATAATGGTCGAAATACGTCTTTTCACCGCTCTTTACGAAAGGAACGTCTTTAAACCCGTAATTGCAAACGCCGTTTGAAGATGTCAATTCGGATATTTTAAGGGTAGCAAGCGGTGTTCCGCTTAAAACTCTCTGAACGGAAGCACTGCAATAATTTGCGAAAAGCGCGACTTTCGCGTTAGGGAAACTCGTTTTGTATTTGGACGAAAAACTGCCGTTTACGTTCATTTTTCTCAAATCGGAAGTAGCGGTTATGCTTTCGACCTTACCGCCCTCCGCATAAGTGTAAATCTCTTCGTCCTCGTGGAAATATATACTGTCGACGGATATCTTTTCGCCGACGCCGACTCCTTTGAATACATATTCAAAACCGCACACGTTGCCGTTCCAGGAAGATTTGTCCGAAAAGTTTATAACGTAATTCTTTTTTGCGTTCGGCGAGATTTTAACGCTTTTGGATTTCGCGTCCGTATATTCTTCGTCCTCGCTCGTTTTATAACGAATCTGCATTTCCGTAGCGGAAGATTTGTTGTCTATTACGGTATAAATCGCGTTTTTAATCTGCGCGTCGGAAGTATAAAGGTTAGATAAAACCGCCGTGTATTTCATTACGGGCGAATCCAACTTTACGGTAGAAGCCGTCGCAGTGGCGGTCATCACGTCGTTTTTAACGTCGAGCGTCGCGCCGGTTGCCGTAAATCCTTGCGTGTCCCCGTCTTTGATAAAACGGAAATCTATCATTCTGCCAAAGAAAACGTTGTCTAACTGAAAACCCGCCTCCCACGAAACGGAAGAGGTCGAATCGCTTAAAAACTCCAACTCAACGGCGCACACGTCCGTTATGAAAGGACATTCGCTCAAATCGAAAGAAACGGCGTTCCAGGTACTTGTAACGTAACCGTAAGTTTTGGTATATCTTTCGCCCGTACCGCTTATAGCCGTAGGCCTTACGTAATAAAGTTTCGCGCCCGGCTCACCGCCGTAAGAGTTTACGGCGAAAGAGAATATCGGCATATCCGTTACGTCTTTTTTGCCGAAGTCGAGTTTTATTTTCATAGAGTCGGTACAAGGTACCAACGCTCTGTAAAGTTGAAGACATTTACTGCCCTGACTCGCTTTACCCGGCGCGTTAAGCGTTTTGGAAAGTATTTCCTTTTTCGCTACGTTCGATATTATCTCGACGGTTGCAAGTTCCTCTTCGCTTTCAAAGGTATATAACTGCTCCGTTTTTTTAAGCGTACCCGCAAGCGTTTTGTTTTCCGTTTCGACAGAAGCGGAATAAGCCCTTTTCGGCATCGCGGTAACTATACACAGCACGGCGGAGATTATCAGAATCGCCGACAAAGCGCATATAGAAAACTTTCTTCCTTTTATTCTTTGTTTCATTGCCGTTTACCTCTTGCTTTTTTAGTTATAACGATTGCGAACAGACAGACGAGCGCCGTAACGGGCAAAACGCATTGCGTTTCCCCTTTACAGCCCGAGCCTTTACCCATATTTATTTCTATCGTTCCTTCCGCGACGTCGCCGTTTACGTTTTCCGTCTGCAACCTGAACGTGTGGCTTCCCACCGCGAGATTGTCCTTGAAGTTTGCGCGAACGACTATATATTGTTTGCCGTTTTCTTCCGCGTAATAGTAATCCGCCTTCGATATTCCGTTACCGTAAAATCTCGAAACGTCCGCTCCGAAAGTGTTTATTTCTATTTTAAGGTCTTTGCCGTTTTTGCTGGTTTTTGCTTTACCGACGGCAACCGGCTCTTTTATTTCTATGCCCGAATCGACAAGCCTGAAAGTTACTTCTGTAATACCGCCGTCGTTTTTGAGATACATTTTGTTAAGCCCGAGTTCGAGGTCGTCGAAAACGTTTTTATAAATATTAAGCGTTTTTGCCGACGTATCGTAAATATATTTCGACGAATCGATTTTTCGGGTAAGCGCGCTGTCAAAATACACTTCCAACTCGCCGTTCGCCTCGTCGTAATTGTCGACGGAAAAACTCGCCATACCTAAATCGCCCTTGCCGACTCTCACCGTTTCTTCTCCCGCGACGGGCGTGTTGACTCCCTTTATAATGATTTTGTTTTCTTTATAAGGGTTTGCCGGCGAGCCGATAAAGTGGAAATACGGGTAACACTTTCCGTCCGCGAAATCGCTTCTTTTCGTCGTTAAAGAATCGAAAATAACCATATCGTTCATAGTCATCTTTGTGGACGTTTCGCCTATTTCTATAACGAGTCTGTCAAGATTTTCAACGCCCGTATACCCGTTTACGCCCTGTTTCGATACGTAAGGATTTACTATTCCGTTCTGTACCTGCGACTGCACCATACTAGTTCCCATCTGAAACATAACGCCGTCGCTCGTTATCATATTGTCGGAAGAAATAACCTTTTTGAAACTGCCGTCATTGTTTATAACCGTTCTCGTAATATCTCCGAACGCGCTTCTTCCTAGGCATACGCCGTACCACACGCCCATCGCTTTGGATATATCGTAACTGTACTCCAAAACTATGGGTTTAGTTACGTCGTAACCCTTTATATTGACCACGTTTTCTCTCATAACGGTAAGTTGCCCGTTAAATTGATTGACTCTTTTGTCCTTTAAATTAAACTCCGTGGTACCGTCGGAAAGTTTTGTAATTACCGTCTGCCCGAGCGTAGACCATTCCCCGCTTACGGGTATAACGCCTTCTTTTACGCCGTTTAAGGTTATTTCCGCCCGTTCGGAAGACTTTAAAGTAACGTTAAGAGCCAAATCTTTGCCGAAATCTATTTTGGAATCGGGAACGAAAAACACCCCGTCGACGGAAACGTAAGGGTACCCCATGTATTCCGCATAAGAAATTGTATGCACCGCCGAAAATACTTTTTCGTAAGTGTCTACCGTTTCGAGATATTCCTTTTTACCCGCGTTTACCGCAAACAAATCGGCTTTCATTCTGTTATAAGAATACGTTTCGTCGTCGAAACATGGATATATCTTTACCGAAAACCCCTTGTTTGCGGAATCGACGAAATCGAACAGTATATAATCGCTGTTGTTAAGCCTCTTTTCGTCCGCGGTCGCACCGACGGGAATACCCGTTTTGTTTATACCGTATTCGATGCAGAAACCGCTTTCGCCGTTTAAAACGTAATCGGTCGAAAAGGTTTGCTCCGCGTCCGTAGCGTCCGTTTCTAATTTTCGCGCGTCATTTTGAGCAAAAGCCGTTACGGCAAACGCCGTAAAACAACTTATGCACAAAAGGAGGATAAACGCAATACATAATTTTTTCATTTTTTCTCCTTTTTAATATCCGTAAGTATACGAAAGCCTGCCTATCGGCGCGCTGTCGCCCTCCTTGTAAAAGGTTAAAAAGTCCCCGCTTAACGTAACGTTGTCCGTTACTTTGAACTTAACCGCGCAAGCGTTTTCGTTAAGTCCTATTTTATCGAGCGGAATTTTGAACATAATATTTCTGCCCGATTTGATAAAATCTATATCGTCCGACACGACGGAAGTTTTGTTATACGCGGTAAACCTTTCAAGAGTCGTTTTGCCCCCGTTCGGGTTTCTGTTGAGAATAAACTGATAATCGCCGTAGGAATACCCCTTTAAACCCGTTCCCAAAAACACGTTCATCCACTTATCGTCGCCACGGGTATATTCCGTTATATTATCCGAGCAGGTTGCTCTTATATATAAATATTTTGCGTCGTGCGTTACTTTTATGTCGGAAATATCGTTTCTTCCCGTTTTGTCTACGTATTTGTTTTTATAAAATCCGTTGCTGTTTCTTTCCTTGCAATCGTTTACGAAATCTTTATAAGTTCTCACTTCGTTCCATACGGCGTCGTCTATACCCGTCGGGCTGTTCGTAACGTATTTATAGTGTTCGGCATCTTTAAACTTATATTTTCTTATGTTTCTTGCCGTTTGAAGATAAAAGTTATCTCCGTAACCGTTTGCGTCGAACTCTATATCTCTCGAATAATTCTTGTTGAAAGTATCAACGAAAAACGCCTTCGCGCCGTCGGAAAGTTTCAAAGCGATCCACTCGTTCCAGCCGGTAACGAAAGTAATGTTTACGTCGTCTTTGTTGTCGAGCACCGTTTTCCATTGATATTCGTAGTTCAACCCCTCGTCCGCCTTTTCTTCCACGTTTTTGCCGAGAGTAAAGTCGTAGCCTCTTCCGCAGTTACCCTCCGAACGGTTGCTCATTCTTACGGTGTTGTGTTGCGCGACGGAAACGTTCATCACCCCGCCGTGATTATACTGCGGATAAGTCCATTCTATCCACGGAAAACCGTTCTGTTTTTTGGTGTTGCTCTCGTTAGGCCACTGCGAATCTTTAAACTCGAAAAAGTCGACTATATCTTTATATTCCTCTTTGTATACGGGGTTGAAATCGTCGTCGTATCTGTCTATAAAGTCGTTTATCACGGTAACTATCATCGGCTTTCCGCCGGGAGCAAACCACAACTCGGAATATTCCGGGTGTGCCAAGTATATATCGTTATATATTCTTTTAACGGTATCTACGGGCGAAGAGTTGGTATAAAACATCACTTTCGGCACTTTCCAACCGTCGCTTGCATATTCGTTTAAAATGCTTATCGCTTTCAACGCAACGGACGAATAGGAATAAGCGTTCGTCGTGTCGAAACACATAAAATCTATTCCCGCCATAGTAAACTCTTCTATATGTTTACGGATAACCCACTCGTCGCCCGAATTGTAATAACCGTATAAAGGCTCTCCCCAATAGTGATACGTATTAAGCGGACTTACCTTGTTGGTAACGCTTATATCCCACAACGAATCGGGATCGTTTTCAAGCAGTTCCGTTACGTTATATATTCCGTTCTGTCCCGCGCCCTGATGCTGACCGAGCCATAAAAAATAGAAAATACCCACGTACTTACCGTCGATTCTGCCGTCGCTCGGTCCGTAAGTTCTGCCGTACTTGTCCGTAGCCGATATACTGTTTACCGTATATTCGTTGTCGGAAAGCGCTCTCGTATCTTCTTTTGTTCTTTCAATCGCTTTTTGCGTTTCGTTTTTCTTTCCGCATGCCGTAAAACCCATAATAGTCGTAAATATCAATGCCAGAGACATTATTCCTTTAAATATTTTCATTAAAAACCTCACCCTTTTAAACTCGAAACGGCAACGCCTTCTATCAACTGTTTCTGAAAGACTACAAACAGCACTACGGGCAATATCGACATAAACGTACCCGCCGCCATTCGGAGTCCCTCTTTCGCTTCCGAAACGTCCGCCGTAATCGCGTCGTTGAACACAACGTAAGCAAGCGTCGGTTTGTCGCTCGCGCTCATATAAACGAGGGGACCGTAAAAGTCGCCCCAGTTGCCGTTGAACACGTTTATTATGACGTATATAAACACGGGTATGCACATCGGCACGATAAGGACTATATACCTTAAAAAAGGATTCGCGCCGTCAATAACACCCGCTTCCTCTATCTCTTTGGGTATGCCTCTCATAAACTGCGTTATAAGGAATATATACACGGCACCGCCACCGCAAAGGTTCGGTATCGTCAGCGGATAAACGGTATTAAGCCACCCGAAGTTCGCAAACATTACGTACTGCGGAACTTGAAGAACCGCGCCCGGAATCATCATAGTCGCCATCATTACCGCAAATACGATTTTTTTACCGGGGAAGTTCATTCTCGCAAACCCGTACGCGACGAAAGAAGCCGACAACGGCACGGCTATAATGTTGAACACAACGATTTTCATCGTCTGTAACAACGCGCTCACATACCCCGAACGGCTGAACAGTTCCGCATAGGAAGATAAACTTATTCCTTTGGGAAACACCTCTACCGGCCTTGCCATTATCTGCGAAACGCTCATCAAAGAACGCATAAGCATATAGAAAAAGGGGAACACCAGAATCAGCGCGAGTATCACCGCAACGATATGATATACCGTCTTTTTTGCTGTTTCTTTGCCGTCTATACCGCCTTTTCCGTGCCGTTTAACTCCGTGGTACATTACTTTATTAACTTCTTTTCCGTTCATATCAATCACCGTAATATACCCATTTGTTCGTTGCGAACGTAAGGCTCGTAAGGCACGCTATAATTATGAAAAGCACCCAGGCTATCGAACTCGCGTAACCGACCTGCCACCTTACGAACGCTTCTCTGTAAATCTTTATTCCGACGAAATAAACGGAATTGTCGTAACCTCTTCCTCCTCTCGGCGCGAAAACGAGGGTAGAGTTGCATTGCAACGCGCCTATGATGCCCATAACGAGGTTATAGAAAATCATAGACGTGCTCATGGGAATGGTTATGTTAAACACTTTGCTTAACGTGCCCGCGCCGTCTATGGAAGACGCCTCGTACATGCTTTTGGGAATATTTTTGAATGCGGACAGCCATAAAATCATACCACCGCCTATACCCCAAAGTCCCATATAGACGATAGCGAACATAGAAGTTCCCGCTTCCGTAAAGAAAGTGTTTTTACCAAGCCCGAGCATAGAGAAAATATTGTTCATAACCCCTTCGGGATAACCGAGCATCGCTTTCCACAACACGCCCGAAACAACCCCGGGGATTACTACGGGGAGATAAAACAACACTCTGTAAAGTTTGGTTATTCTGTTTTCGTTGTTTACGATAACAGCAAGAAAATAAGAAAGCAACAAATTGAGAGGTACGGTTATCACGGAATATATCGCCGTGTTGGCGAAAGTTGTTCCTATCTCGCTGTCGCCCGTAAATATCTTTTTATAGTTGCCGAACCACACGAGAGTGTTCGTATCTTCAAAAAGATTGAAATCGTGAAAACTGTACACCACAGACTTTATTATAGGGTAAATCGTAAATACTAGCAGACCTATAATGAGCGGTGAAAGAAAGATATAACCGCACACGGTGTTTTTAATTTTATTTTTGTTTATAACGCGTTTCATCGTCAATCCAAATCTTTAATGTTTTTCTTGAAAACGGATATCGCTTTTTCGTAACTGTCTCCGCGGAGATAGTTCGTAACCAAATCGGACATAGCCGAAATTATATCCGCCTGATTGCTTGCGGGGAACCCTATATACAAATCGGTTGCCTGATTGTATTCTATTTTATACGAATACGCGGACATATTCAATTTGCCGTATTTCATTCCCCATTTATTCGTTTTATAATCCGCCATATCTTTTCTTATGGGCAGACACGCCGAACCGCTTTCCGCAAGCGCGTCCTGTCCTTCTTTCGTGAGCATATACGAAAGGAACTTATAGGAAACCGCCTTGTATCTGCTGAGCGAGGAAATGCCGTAGCCGGCAAGCCCCGCGCCTATTTTGGGATTTTCTCCTATGAGAGGAAAGGTAACCACGTCGTAATCGTCGCCCAACAAATCGTAATACTGATATACGGGCACGGAATGGAAAAGCATCGCGCCCTGACCGCCCTCGAAATTAGCGGACGTATCGCTGTTCAACGGCGCGATATACTTTTTGTCTACGAGTTCTTTCATAAGGTTAAGCGCGGATTGCGTTTCTGCCGAATCAAGAGTTACTATGTTGCTTTTGTCAAAAAACTCCGCGCCGAACGACTTGAATACGGGGTAAGCCACCGCTTCCCAGTTTATATAAGAGTCTACTATATATTTGTTGCCTCTGCCCGTAGCGTCGAAATGTTCTCTTACCTTTTGGCATACGGACAAAAAGTCTTCCCACGTCCAGCCGTTTTTGACTACGGACATATCCACGCCCGCTTCCTGCAACACCGCTTTGTTGATATGCGTTACCACTCTGTCCGCGCTTCTCGGCAAAACGTATTGATCTCCGTCGAGGTTTTTCTGTCCCAACTTCATATAGAAATCGTAAAATTGATTTTTATATTCGGGGTTGGTCTGTTCTTCGTAATCGATATACGTTTCCAGATTTTCAAACACGCCGTAAGAAATAAAGGTATACGCGTTTTCGGAGTTGGACAAAATTATGTCCGGCATCGTTCCCGGCGTACTCTTTTCGGCTATTCTTCTCGTACCTATTTCTTTAACGAAATCACCCGCAATCTGCACGGTTTGTACGGTTACGTTAGGGTAAATCTGATTAAAACTCTCGGCAAGCCCCTCTACGAAAGTTTTTTCTCTCGGGTCCGTCGTGATGCCTACTTTTATGGTAGCGACCGTATCGTAAGGAACGTTAAGATCCACTTCTTCGTTTTCTCCGCCACCCGTTTTCTTTCCGCACGAAACGAAAAGCGTCGCAAGCGTTGCTATTACAAGCATAAAACATAATAATTTACTTTTTTTCATTGTCTACTCCTTATTTTTTCGTACCCGTGGATTCTCTGAACACGGCGGTAGGCTTTACAACCTGACTGTATTCGGGATTCCACTCGTTTATTATGACGTTCGCCATACTCATACCCTGCGCTTTCTGGTCAAACGTTATGGACGTTATGGACGGAACGAAATCCTTTGCTATAAACGTGTCGTCGCAACCCACCACGCAAACGTCCTCGGGAACTCTGTAACCGCAATCTTTAAGCGCTCTTATCGTACCTATCGCCGTCAGGTCGTTGGTGCAGAATATAGCGTCGATGTCCTTGTTTTTCGACATTATTTCTTTACAGCCGTCGTAACCGATATCGTAAGACATTTTGTTGCCGTCATAGTTGTAATAAACAAGATTTTCCGAGTCGAGACCGTATTTTTTAATTTCGCTTTTATAGGTCTGTCCTCTCGTATCGGCGTTGAAACGTTGCTCGTCGCTCGTCCATACGTACGCAATCTTCTTATGACCGTCATCGACGAGTTTTTTGAATATTTCCTTCATCGCGTCGGAATAATCCAGCGTAAACAAGGGTCCCAGCCTTCCGTCGAAGTTTATGAGTTTTACGTTCTGTTTTTCGAGAATATCTATAAAACTTTTGGGATATTCGTTCGTCATAAGGTTGATAAGAGCGGCAAGCCGTCTTTCGCAAATGGACTCCAACTTGAAATTACTGTTGTTGTCGAGAACGAAAACGGAAACGAGATACCCCGCTTTCATAGCAACCTCTTCTATACCCCTTACTATATTCCAGTGATAACTGTTTTCGTATTCGTATATCGCTATTCCTATATGTTTACTGCTTTTGCTCGCAAGACTTTTCGCGTTATGATTAGGAACGTACCCCAAAACGTTTATCGCTTCGTTGACTTTGGACACCAGTTTGGGATCCACGTTCTTTTTGCCGTTCAATATATTAGATACCGTGCCGGTAGATACTTTTGCATATTCCGCAACTTCTTTTCGTGTAACCATCCTTCACCCGTTTTGTATGTTTTTCTCAAAATGACGCGTGTCATTTGAGTACATTATATGACAAAAGATACCCCTTGTCAATATGTTTTTTAAAAAAAGAATAATTTTTTAATAAAGTTTTAACCGTACGGGCTTTGGCAACGCGAAAAGCGGTCTTTCTTTGAAACGCTGTTTTCGCGCATTGTCGAAATACACAAGGAAAAGCAAACCGAGGCTATTGCCATACAAAAAATTTAATATAAGAAGCAAAAACAATGAATTTACAAAAAGCAAAAATTTATAATGACGGAAGTCATTTTATTGCAATTCCGCAAGGAGCGTTTCCGAGCGGAAAAGGCTGTAAAAGACAAGTTGTCAAACCAACGGAACAACAACCGCCGACGACCGAATCACCGCCCGAAACACCGAAAGAACGCTTCGAGAAGGCATATAAAGAAAGCCAATCTCTACCTAAGCGAGAAACGAAAGGCGCATATAAAAACTTTGAAAGACGACTTCGCCGACAAAGCAGAATTAAATGCTTTCGTCGATAAACATACCGAACGAATGCAAACCAACGCCATTAAGCGCAAAGTACGGCTAATGAGAAAACTCGGACTGCAACGTTGGGACTATTTTGCAACTTTTACCTATTCGGACGATTGCGTTTAATTTGTAGGCTTTTCGGATAACCGAAGGTTCAGTCGGTTGATTTGGTCGGAACGTGTGCCAAAACATAAAAATTGCAAGAATGAATTCCGATACTTATCTTTATAAAATCTTAACACTATCGGCAAGGACCCTAATATCATCTTTATGTCAAACGTGATATTATGATACCGATAAACGGAATCGAGGCTTTTGCATGGGAACACTAAAAAGGAAACTATCATCCTTTCAGATAATACTACTAGGATTCGCGGGAGTTATTTTGCTCGGCGCATTTTTACTTACCTTGCCGATATCTTCAAAAACTCACGAATGGACATCGTTTAT
>CAKQSC010000008.1 GCA_934271725.1 uncultured Clostridia bacterium | reverse complement strand
AGATACAAAAACATATAATTGATATGAGCAGAATACTCGGCAAACGTTGCATCACGGCAACCGAAATGCTCGAATCGATGACTCATAACAAACGCCCGACGAGAGCGGAGATTTCGGACGTTGCCAACGCCGTTTACGACGGCACGAGCGCGGTTATGCTTTCGGGCGAAACGGCGGCGGGCGAATACGTCGTAGAGGCCGTTTCCGCTATGGCGAGAATCGTAGAACAAGCCGAACACAACAGACAATACATTCAGATTATACCCGACGACAGATTCGTTATATCTTCCGCGGGAGAGGCGTTGTCCCACTCGGCATGCACCCTCGCGCACGATTTGGGCGCAAAGGCGATTGTGGTATGCACTCATACGGGAAGCACCGCGAGAATGGTTTCACGTTTCCGCCCCGAAGAACCTATTCTGGGTATGACGTCCAACAAAAAAGCGTTCAGAAAACTTGCCCTTTCCTGGGGCGTAAAACCCGTTTTAAGCGAAGAATATTCGTCGGTCGACATATTGTTCTATTTCGCAAAGCAATGCGCTTTAAACAGCGGTTTCGCAAAGAAAGGCGACAAGGTGGTTATCACCGGCGGAACGCCTATCGGCAAAGGCGGTAATTCCAGCCTTATAAACATAGACACACTGTAAAAACGGACGAAAGTCGTTCAAATAAAACATAAGGAGTTGTTTGTATGCGTAAAAAATTAAACGTAACGGACGGCATATTCCCTATGCCCGTATTGATGATTGCAACTTATAACGAAGACGGTACCGTGAACGTTATGAACGCCGCCTGGGGCACTATGGCAGACCGCGACAAAGTGGCGTTAAACCTCACCGAAACCCATAAAACGGTAAAAAACATTAAAGCGAGAAAAGGCTTTACCGTAAGCATTGCGGACGCAAAGCACGTAAAAGAAGCGGACTATTTCGGGGTAGTTTCGGCAAACTCGGAAAAAAACAAGTTCGCGCACAGCGGTCTTACCGCAACTCACGCGGAAAAAGTGGACGCACCCGTAATAAACGAGTTCCCCCTTTGCCTCGAATGTGAATTCATAGAATATCAGGGCGGAGAAAACGGACTCGGCGTGATAGGAAAAGTCGTAAACGTTACCGCCGACGAAAACGTTATGAACGGCGATAACGTAGATATATCTCTCGTAAACGCAATAGCGTTCGATCCGTACACTCTCGGCTATTACAAAGTAACCGAAAGAGTAGGCAACGCTTTTAAAGACGGCTTATCTCTTAAAAAATAACCTTATTGCAATAAATTAAAACAGTCTTTCCCTTGCGCAAATGGAAAGACCGTTTTTTATCGTCGTCAAATAATTTATTGAATTACTTTTAATTTTTTAAGCCTCAATCAAGGCTCCCTTGCGCAAAGGGGGCTCCGTCGTAAGACGGTGGGAGATTGTTCTTTATATATTTTCAATCCTCAATCGAGGCTCCCTTGTGCAAAGGGGGCTCCGTCGTAAGACGGTGGGGGATTGTTCTTTATATATGTCAATACTTAATCGAGTAACGGGAGCGAGATAAAAAAGTTTAATAAAAAAACGGCGGGGAGGGAAACCCCTCACTCGCCGTAATTTTTTAAGTTTTATTTACGCGTTCTGTACATCCGCATAAGCGATTTGTCCGCAATATCTCATCGCGCCCGTGTTGTCGTAGACATAGTAGCAATAATATTGATATTTTCCCGCACCTTGCGTTGAATGCGTAAGACCATCGAGAGTGCCTTTCAAAACTATTCTACCATCTTCTATTGCAAGCGCGCCGTTTACGCTTGTTGCTACTTCCGTACCGTTTTCAATCAAAGAATACGGAGCGACAAAATCAAGTCCGTAAGAATTAGTATAAACGTAAACCGTCTTATCGTCAATTCCTATCTTCGCCCTAACCCAATCTCTGACAACCGCTTTAACGGTATAATTTCCTTCGCCAAACTCTCCGTCAAGTTTTGCTTTTACAGAATCGGCAAACTTAACGACGCCGTCTTTCTTTACAAGCGTTACGTCTTTATTGCCGTTAGCCAACAATTTAGATACCGCAACAAAATCACTGCTTTCGCAAGTTACGTCCAAATCACCAATCTTTGTAGCCAAGGAAGTACCTGCATAAGCATCTTTTGTAATACGTACACCAACAGCATCCGAAGCGGAACAATTGAACAAACCTACGCTTGCACCAACCAACTTGCCGGTATTCCTGCAATTTATAACGTTTATTTGTCCTTTAATTTGACTTGCACAGTTTCCTATAAAAATCCATGCAGTCGTTCCGTCAAGACTACCGTTGTTTACACAATTTTCAAACGTTACGTTTTTAACCGTATTATACGCAATTCCGAAAAACGCTCCGTAATAAGTTGTTGTTCCACCCGTAACGTTTGCATTATTAACACAACCATTCACAACCACGTTGCTAGCCTTTAAATATACCGCTAACATACCGTCGTTTTGTTCCGCTCTCATAGAACCGTTTATAATAACGTTTTCAAAAACAACTTCTTTTCCTTGTATGGTAAGAGCCAAGGCAACTTCAACAGAACCGGGATTTATGTTAAAGACCAAATTCTTTACGGTCGAACCGTTAAGCACATAAAAAGCAAATCTATCCGTTCCGTTAACGGTCAACGAATAATTTTGTCCGTCTAAAATGAAAGTACCGGAGTTCGTATTATAACAATCAGCCCAACTGCCTTTTTTTACAGGGCTTGCTTTCGTCAAATCTATGTTTCCGCCGAGTACGTAATATTTACCGACTTCCGCGCCGATTTTAGCAAACTGTTCAGCCGTATAAACTACGTAAGGCGAACTTTGAGAACCGTCCCCTTCCGTAAACGAGCCGTCTTTTGCGACCACGCTGTAATCGAAAGACAACGTTATATCGTTATATACTTTACCGCCGTCTTTATACGCGACCACGCATTTATAAGTACCTACCTTTTCGGTAGAGAACTGTATGTCGAAGTTATCTGCCGTCAAAGCCTTTGTAACGCTTTCCGTTTTGTCTTTGTAAGATATTTCTACCTTTGCGCCCGCGGGATCGAATTCGTCTCCTACGGCATATACCGTTTTAGGTGTACCTATAAGCGAAATAGATTTAACTTCGTCGAAATTGTCGAACAAAGAACAGCCACACATTAACGCCGAAACGATTGTTACGACGGCAAGAAGGGCAACCAAAACGAGTTTCGTTTTCTTTCTGCTTTTCATTTCTTTTCTCCCTAAAAATTGAATATATACGTTCATCGTCGGGCAAAGTCCGACGATTTTCGTTTAATAATTACGAACAAGAATAAGAGTATTACCGAAATACACCTCAACGCTTTGAACGACGGCGCCGTAAGTGGTGTAACCGCCCGCCATTTCGGAAGGTCTTTCAACCACGAAAGTTGCGACTCCGTTCTCGCCGACCGCTATTTTATCGGTAGACGCAGAAGAAAGTTCGGTAGTTTTGCTCAATTCATAGTATAACGTGCCGTCCATCAACTGTTTTTGGTCGTAGTGGTTGATGACGGGTTTATAATTGATTTTCACGGACAACTGACCTTTGAGATTGTCCAAAGAAGAGGTGCCGTCGGGAAGTTTTACCGTTACGGCAGACTTTCCGCTCGTCGGGAATGCCTCGCTCTTGCCCGTGTGGCTTATAGGCTCGTAATTTTCTTTAACGTACGTGTTAAGATTTGTAATATAACCTACGTTAGAGAACTTATAGCCTTTTGTAACGCCGTCTTCGACAAGCAACACTATCGCGTTGTATTTAACAAGGTTGCCCGTTTTGTTGTTCGTCAAATAAAGTCTGTCTATTTTGGAAACCTTACCGAAGAAACCGTTTTCATTGTTTAAAATTCTGAAATCGGGAACGAGATATTTGACTCTCGCACCGTCGGCAACGTTAGCAAGCGTCTGACCGTTTGTAAATGTACCCGACTTCAAACCGCCGTCGTCCATATAAAAATAGTTGCCGGTAAAAGTACAATTATAATCCGTACCGTAGACGATATTCGCGTTGTTATATTTCAAAGAGTTTTCGTCTAAAATCGTAGAATACTGCGTAACGGAAACGCTTGCACCCGTCGTGCCGGAATCGAATACTACCGTACCGGGGCAAATCTCTACCGTTATTTTGTTGGAAGCGTTGTCTCCCAAAGAGGCAAACGCGTTACTTTCGACAAATTCTATTCTGTTGGGCAAAATTATAGTCGTCGCAATGGTAACGTTAGACGCCGTTTTTACGGCATTTTTGCTTAATTTTTGCGATCTGATTTCCGTTACGGAACTGTCTATAATCGCATTGGTACACGTAACCGACGGGGAAGACGTGGTATAACTTTTACTGTCAAAATTATAAATGTACATTCCGTTCTTTCCGATAAACAAAGTATTGTTAAAATCGAAAGACGAAACAAGGTCTGTCTGTGCCGTCGAACTCACTTTAAGAGCAGAAGTCAAGGCGTTGATTTTTGCGGTGTAATCGTCCACAATCTGTTTTGCTATTTTTTTCGTTGTATTATTGCTTGCATTTTCTTCCGCCTGCACTACTATATTCCCGTTAAGGTCGGCAAGAAGAGCGTTCACTTCTGCATTCGTTTCGTCTATGTAATAAAGGTTGCGGTTATAGGGGTTTAAGGCTTCAACCGGTCTGTAACCTATATCGACCGCAGGGGTTGCATACGTAGATATGCCCGACGCGCTACTTTTCGCGCGGTTTGCGGAAGTAAAGGCTTCTTTGTTTTTCAATGCGCGTACGTTGTTGGTTTCCGCATCATACCAAAGGGAATAACCTTCGGGCGTTTCGTTAAGATTAAAGTTAAGTTCGGACAAAATCTTTTTAACTTCTTCTACCGTATAACCGGAACGGTCTTCTTCCATAGAACGAATGATTAACTCACCGTTGACCGTCTGAACGTTTTTGTTAAACACCGTATTTTTTGCTTTTGAAAGAACTTTTGTAAGCGTCGGTACGAGTATCGCCGCGAGAACCGCTATTACCGCGATTACTATTGCAAGTTCTACCAAAGTAAACCCGCGTTTTTTCTTACGTTGCATTGAAAACACCCCTTAATTTCTTCTTTTTTGCAGTAAAACTTTTTTATTTAACCTGCTTATTAAACTTCGGCTCCCTTGCGCAAAGGGGGCTCCGACAAAAGTCGGTGGAGAATTGCTTTTCTTATTTATTTCAATCCTTCCGTCGCACGTTGCCACCTTAGCCACTGATAATGGCGTTAAAGCCTCGTCAAAACGGCGATATTTACGCGCTTTTCTACAAATGCTCGTTTGCTGTACGTTTGTACAACGGCTCTCGCCTTTGTACAAAATCATCGAAAATAGCGACGTTTTGATTGTCTACAAGTCTTACGCCGTATTTTTAGGTTAAGACGAGGCACGCGAACGGGTTAATACAAGCATATAAGCCGTAAGCGTAACAATGTATTAGCCAAAAATTCGGTGCAAGACCGTCGCTTTAACGCCGTTATCAGTGGCTTACACAAGGACGGCTTTTCGTAGAGTCGTGCAAAATCGCCTCTTTGTTTCGCCGTATATTATACTCTTTTGCAAAAAACGCTGTCAAACGTTTATTTTAAAGCAAGAGTATGGTTTGAGTAAAATATTTGTAAAAACGCACACCGTATGCCTTATAAACTATCGCATCAATTATAGCACCCCCCCCCCGCCGTTTGTCAAGCGTTTAACCTAAAATAAGCATCGCTTATATAAAAAACGCAAAGCCGTAACTTTGCGTTTTGCGATTTTAATATTTTTCGATGATTTCCAACAGTTCGGACGGTTTTTCTATAAAAATCGTCGCGCCGTGTTCTTTTAAAAACTCTTTCGTTCTGAAACCCCAAAGGCAACTTACCGTTTTAAGACCGGCGTTTTTGCCCGTCAGAAAGTCTATTTCGCTGTCTCCGACGAAAAGCGTTTCTTCCCGTTCGGTGCCGAGTCCTTTTAAAACGAAATCCGTAGTGCTTTTGTCCGGTTTGGTTTTAAAACCCGACCTTTGCCCGTAAACGAAATCGAAATCATATTTTTTAAGAAGTTTGTCGTACACGGGGTTTAAACTTTCCTGCGGTTTGTTGGACATTAAAGCAAGTCCGACACCCTTGTCTTTAAGCGCGACAAGCATTTCGCCCACGCCGTTATACAACTCCGTTTTCGGCGAACCGCAATTCGTGTATATCTCGTTATACGTTTTCAGAAACTCTTCGCTTTTTTCTTCGTCAAGTCTGCCGTCAAGCGTATCCGAACACAATTTTCTCGCGCCGTAAGAAAGATTTTTCAAAAGCGTTTCTCTCGTAACGGCGGGAAGGGAAAACTTTGCCAAAGCCTTGTTCATACTGTCTAAAATATCGTAAGAACTATCCCAAAGCGTTCCGTCCGCGTCAAAAATTATACCTTTTACCATAATTACATTTTGTCGGGTACGGTTATACCCAAAAGTTTAAGCCCGTTTTCTATCGTTATAAGCGTCGCTTCCGTCAGCGCAAGCCTGAACTCTTTCACGCCCGCTTCGCTGTTCATAACGTTGCAACTCAAATAAAACTTGTTGTAGAGTTTTGCCAAATCTATAACGTATCTCGTAACGAGCGACGGCTCGTACTTTTCGCCCGCCGACAACACCACTCCGCCGAACTCCGCTATTTTGGACACTACGTTATATTCGTCGTCGGTGATATTTTCGGGAACGGCAAACTCCGTAGCCTTTCCGCATTTGTTAAGAACGCTTTTGCACCTTACCGCCGTGTACTGCACGTACGGGCAGGTTTCGCCCTCGAAAGAAAGCACTTTGTCGTAACTGAACACCACGTCCTTTATCTTGTTGTTTTGCAGTGCGCCGAAAATAACCGCACCCGTTCCGACCGCTTTCGCCACCTCGTCTTTATTTTCGAGATTCGGGTTTTTGCTTTCTATAACGGAATAACTTTTCTCTATACACTTATTTATTACGTCTTCGAGAAATACTACTCTTCCCTCTCTCGTACTCATTGCGCCGTCTTCCAAAGATACCATACCGTAAGCCACGTGCACCATATCTTTCGCCCACGGCTTGCCCATAAGTTCCAGTACTTTGAATATCTGCTTGAAATGCAGGTTCTGCTGATACGCCACAACGTACAGACATTTATAAAAATCGTACGTCTGTTTTCTGTACATTGCCGCCGCCAGATCGCGCGTTGCGTAAAGCGAACTGCCGTCCGACTTCAATATAAGGCAGGGTGGCATTCCGTAATCTTGCAAATCGACGACCGAAGCCCCGTCCGATACCTTTAAAAGCCCTTTTTCGTTGAGTTCGTCTATAACGGGTTGCATTTTGTCGTTATAAAAACTTTCGCCCGCGTACGAGTCGAACGTAACGTTTAACAATTTGTATATCTTGTCGACTTCTTTAAGCGTAACTTCTTTAAAAAAAGTAAACAGTTCGTTCGCTTCCTTGTCGCCGTCCTCTATCTTTTTGAACCACGCCCTCGCCTCGTCGTTGAGTTTGTCGTTCTTTTCCGCTTCTTCGTGGAACTTTACGTATATACGCATCAACTCTTTGAGTTTGCCTTTTTCGACCTTTTCTTTGTCGCCCCAAAGTTTATACGCGACAATCAGTTTGCCGAACTGCGTACCGTAATCTCCAAGGTGGTTTATTCCGACCGTTTTATACCCCGAAAAAGACAAAATCTTGTATATGGAACTGCCTATTACGGTGGTCATCAAGTGTCCTATATGGAAAGGCTTCGCTATGTTTATGGACGAGTAGTCTATACATACCGTTTTGCCTTTACCTACGTCCGACGAACCGTATTTTTCACCCTCTTTAATCGCCTTGTCGAGAGTGTCTTTCACCATACCCCTGCGGTTTACCGTAAAGTTGAGATAACCGTTTACCGCTGTTACTCTGCTTATGTATTCGTCCGTTTTATAATTTTCCGCCAACTCGTTCGCAATCGCTACGGGCGATTTTCTCATAACCTTTGCAAACTTAAAACACGGCAACGCGTAATCCCCCAGCGTCGTGTCGGGCGGTACGCTTATAGCCGAATATATTTCTTCTTCGCTTACTCCGTCCATTTTTAAGTTTTTCGCTACGTGTGATTTATAATCCATATCTTTATCCTTTTATCTTATTCGCTCGCGTTCTATTATATCTTTAACAGCACGGTTTGTCAAGCGGTGGTTCTATATCGCCTTTCGTACCCTTTTCGTTTACAACGGGTTTTTCGTTGCCTTTAATTTTCGTCCCATACGGGTATATATTTCGTGCGGGGCGTACGTTCTTTTTCCCTTGCAACGTATTTTTGTCCCGTCCTTAATTTTCGTCCCATTTCGGTATATATTGCGTGCGGGGCGTACTTTCTTTTTCCCTTGCAACGTATTTTGCGTTACACTCGCTATTTGTCCCATTTCGGTATATATTGCGTTCCCACCGACTCGAAATCCTGAACGAAAACGTTTGTAAGACCAAGTTCGTAAACTTTGTCAAGCACCCTGTCGTATTCTTTTTTAGTTATCGGTCGTTTGAGTTCGGGGTAGTTTTCAATCTCTCCGAACGGGGTGTACTGCGACATAAGCGACAAATAAGCCTTGTCGTTTATGCGTTCTTTCACCCACGTTACGACGTTTATGCTGTCGGCGGTGTTCAATGGCAAAATAAGGTGCCGTATTATACAACCCGATTGCATTATTCCGTCCTTGACGACGAGGGGTTTGTTCGACATAAACTCGACCGCTTTGCTTGCCACGTCGAAATAATTTTCTTTGCCCGAATATCTTTTTGACGTCGCGGGCGAAAAATATTTAAGGTCGGGGAGATACACCGAAACGTATTCGTCTATTTCTTTCAGTGTCTCGATCTTTTCGTACCCGTGAGTGTTGTACACGACGGGTATTTTAGGTCTGTATTTCTTAAACGCCTTTACAATTTCGCCTACGTAATGCGTCGGGTTTACGAGGTTTACGTTATGAACCCCCTCGTCTTCGAGTTCTTTGATTATATCTATAAACTCGTCGGTAGTTATAACTCTACCGACTTTGTTACGGCTGACTTCGTAATTTTGGCAGAACACGCATTTCATAGGACAACCGCAAAAGAATATCGCTCCGCTTCCGCGCGTTCCCGAAATACAAGGTTCTTCCAGCGTAAACTTTGCGTATTTCGCTATTTTAAGTTCGCTACCGACTCCGCAATAGCCAACCGTTTTATCTCTGTCAACCGAACAGTCGTTAGGGCATAACTTACATACGCTCATTCGAAAACCTTCTTTCTCTTCTTCTTGATTCCGTCAAGATAACGGTAATCCTTTTTGACTATATGTTTCATATACGGTATAAACAGCACTATGTCGTCGATTATCCAGGCGCCCGCGTCGCCGAAACTCAATGCGATATACGCGCCGAGCCCCGCTTCCGACGTTATTTTTCCGCCGAGTACAAGCGTCGGCAGACACGTGCATATAACCACCCTCGCGACGAGTTCGCCCGCGCCCGCGAGAAGAGTCCATATAGATTGTTCTATGCCCTGCACGGAGCCTCTTAACACGAACAGCCAGGCAAGGGTTACGAACATTCCCATATCTATCATAAAGAAAGTGGTGCCGTATTTAAGAGATTTGTCCGTTATCTTTTCAGCCGACAAGAATATCTTCTGATATACGCCGTCTATACACAGCAAAAAGCCTATTCCGGCAAGAACGACGCCCATAATCGTGGCGATGATAAGCCCTTGATTAGTACCCCGTTTTACCCTGTCGAAATCCTGCGCTCCAACGTTTTGCGCCGTAAAAGAAACCAACGCCGAGCCGAACGCCGAAAGAGGCGCGATTAAAAATTCTATCATCTTGTTTGCCGAGTTGGTGCCGTTCTGCACGGGTTTAAACGGATCCATAATGCCGTCTACGTTCATATCGAACTTAACCGTCTGACTAGCCATTACTATTATGCCTATCGCGAGAACGGAAAACTGCAACCCGAGAGGCAACCCTTGATAAAGATGCTCTTTAACGTCTTTGCCCGTAAGGCGGAAATCTTTCTTCGTCAGTCTTAATTCTTTATACTTGACGAACGTATATATAAAGCACGCCACGGTACATAACGCCTGCGTTAAAACGGTTGCGACCGCCGCGCCTTTAACGCCCCAGCCGAACACTTTTATGAAAAGCAAGTCGAGGGCGATGTTCATACTCGTCGATATTATAAGAAACACAAGCGGAGTGAAAGAGTCGCCGTAACTTCTTAAAATACTTATTATAAAGTTGTAAAACATCTGCGCGAATATGCCTAAAAATATTATGAACAGATAATCTCTCGCGGCGATATACACGCCCTCGTTTTTCGGGGTTACGTTGACGAGGGATAACAGCGGTTTTACCGTAAGACACGCCACGACGGTTAAAACGACGGTTATTATAAGACACAGAATCATTTGCGTGGCGAAAGATTTTCTCACCCCGTCCGCGTCTTTGTTGCCAACTCTTTTAGCCGTTATTACGCAGAACCCCGCAGTACAGCCGAAAGCGAACTGCATAACGAAAAAAGACAAAGAAAAGGTGTTGTTTACCCCCGTTACTTCGTCAATCGAAAGCGTTTGTCCGCAAATAATCGAGTCGGACAATATGTAAAACTGTTGTAACAAATAACTTATGATTATAGGCACCGCATAAACTAGCAGAACCTTCCACTCTTTGCCTTTCGTAAGGTCGGCGGGTTTAAACAGATTTTTAAACTTCTGCCAGACCGACGTTTTGTTTTCTTGCGTCATCGTATGATTTCTCCGTTGTTTTTAAGCCATTTTTCGTATTTTTTATAGTCGGGGCAATATTTTCCCAGAACCGAATAAAATCTTTTGTCGTGCGCCATAACGTACCTGTGCGAAAGTTCGTGAATAACCACGTAAATAAAAACTTCCGCAGGTGCTTTTATAAGCGAAGAGTGCAGTTTGATATTACCGACGGCGTCGCACTGCCCCCACCGCGATTTGGGCGAGTATATTTTAACCGAGTTTACGTTTACGTTCATTATTTTCGAGTAAGTTTCGACGAGTTGTTTTCCCTTTTCTTCCGCCTTTTTTCTATAAAACGCGTCGAGTTTTTTAATATTATTCGTGTCGACGCCCTCGAATATTCCGTCGTTAAAAGGCAGAACCTTTCCTTCGTATAAAAGCCCGCCCAGATTGTTCTTTATTTCTTTCTGCGCGGTTATTTCGCTTGTTTTCTTTTGAATCCAGCCCTTTTTCTCGTCAAGTATTTCCTTAATTTTCTCTTCCGTAGCGTAATACGGCACGGAAAAGATTACCTCTCCCGTTCTTTTAACGCTTAACCGATAGTTCTTTATATTTTTTCTTATTACTTTTATTTGCATATCACAATTGATTTTCTAAAACGAGCGTATCGAAATCTATGCTCTCGACAAAATCGTCTTCCCTGAACTTTACCGTTCTGAACTTCGCGTAGTTGAAAATATGCGTCTTTATTATCACGGGTGTGGGAATATCCAACTCTCCGCATATTTCCATAACTATCGACGGAAACTCCGACCAGTCGTTAGGTTTAAAATCCTCGTAAACGTAACTTTTAACTATTTTATGTTCTTTTAAAACTTTCGCCCATATTTTTCTCATAATAAAAGTATTTTATCTCAAAACGGTTTAAAAAGCAACAACAATAACGCATAAAAACAAAAACTTAACGCAAAATATAATCGTATTCGGCATTACCGGCAAGCCACAACACCACCCTTCGTTTTTGCGTCGCGCTTGCGGTCTGCCAAAGGAGTGTAATATGAAAATATCCGCAATTATATGTTCGGTATTATGTATCGTCGGCGGTATCGTATGGGGACTTATAGGCATTTTTAACTTTAACCTTTTAACGGCGATTTTCGGATTGTCTACGGCGGGCATAGTCGTTGAAAGAATAATTTATTCGCTTGTAGGCGTTTCCGCCCTGTGGATGATATTCTATCTGTTTTTGTTCCGCCCGTTCGGCAACAAAAAATCCGAATAAAAAGATAATCACGCCGTAAAAAGCAAAAAAGCGACCGCGAGAAACATCGCGGTCGCCTTGATTTTTTTGTTTGCTTTAAAAAGTTATTTAATGCCTACTACTCCCGTAACGGGTAACGAAAAGGCTATACCCTTGCCTTCCGTGTTAAGTCCCACGTCGTCGTAAAGGGCGTTCAGTACGTCTTTTTTTATATTTTTGTCTACTAATATCATAACCATTTCTTTATCACTGCTTATGGCAATGTTGAAAAACTTTTCCGCTTCCGGATTAGCGGTGCCTCTCGCGTGCACGATAGTTCCGCCCGTCGCGCCCGCTTTCTTCGCGCTTTCCATAACGGCGTCCGCAAATCCCGCATTCACTATACATAATATGACTTCGTGATTATATTCCATTAAACATCCCTCCTGTCTGCCAAAAACTTAAACGACGCAACGCCTATAACGCTTGAAAGCGGTATGGTGTACGCTATTCCTTTGCCGTTTTTCACCGTTCTGAACTTTTCTTCCAAAAGGCTTAAAGCCTCTTTTACCCTGTTATCTCTTATAACAGAAAATATAACCGCCTTGTCGTCGCCGTCGAGTCCCAGCATACTCAAAGTTTCGGAAGTCGCCGTACCCGTCCCCGCGACGCAAAGTTGCATATTCACCCTGAACCCCGTCAATAAATCGATATAAAAATCCGCTTTCTTCTTGTCGACTACCGTAACGAGAAGTTCAAGCCTCTTCGGGGCGACTTCGTTTGTCGGGCGAATGATTTTGCTTTCGATTTTTTTAATTCCTTTTAACACAAATCACCCCTCCTGTCAAATGAAGTCTATAATTTCTTTATCGTCGGAAGAAAGAATACGTTTCATAATCTTTCTGTCTTTCATGTTTTTCGCAACGTAAGACCTGAACCCTAAAAGTTGAATACTGATAGGTGGCGTCATTGCGACCATAGCGACTATTCCGAACGCGTTTTGCAAAATGCCGTCGGGCGATAAAACGGAAGCAAGTCCTACCGCCATGGGAAGTATAAAACCGGAAGTCAAAGGTCCGCTCGCTACTCCGCCCGAGTCGAACGCTATCGCCGTATACAAACTTGGAACGAAGAAAGAAAGCCCCAACGCAATAGTATAGCCCGGCACGAGGTAATATAAAATGCTGAAACCTACTCTTATTCTTATGACCGACAATGCGATTGCCAGCCCGACGCCTACCGACAGCGCGATTAACATAGAACGGCGTTTAACCATACCGGCGGTAACCGTTTCTATCTGTTTGTTCAAAACGTGAATGGCGGGTTCCGCAAGAACGGTAACCATACCGAGTATAAACGCGAACACTATCATAACCGCGTCGTGGCACTCCGCAAGGTCTTTTCCGAGTTTATAACCTATCGGCATATACCCTACGTTTTCGGCGGTTAAAAACACTATCAGCCCGACAAAGGTATAAGCGATTCCCACCGCTATCTGTTTAAGTTTCTTTTTAGGAAGTTTAAGATACAAAAAGTTCAGCACGGCGAATATCACGACAATCAGTCCGAGAGCGATACCGACGTCTTTAAGAGTTGTCAGAAACACGTCGAGAACTACCCGACCGACGTCGGAACCCAAAGAATAGTCGGTAGAGATATTTACGTTGCCTCCGCCGATGAACATACTTAAAATAACCACCGCGAGAATAGGTCCTACCGAACATAAAGCGATAAGACCGAAACTGTTTTCTTCCGCGTTTTTACCGCCGACTACGCCCGCGACGCCTACGCCCACCGCCATTATGAAAGGAACGGTAATAGGTCCCGTGGTAACACCGCCCGAATCGAAACACATTGCTATAAACGCGTCGTTACCGCGCTCTATAACAAGCCCCGCAAGCGCGAAAAGTATCATATAAAAGAAGAACAAAAGCCTTGTGAGGTTAGATTTGAATATTACTTTCAAAACGGCAAGCGTTAAAAATATACCGACGCCCACTCCTATCGCGATTATAAGCACGGTACCGTTGAGAACGCCTTTTAACTGTTCCGCAAGAACGGACAAGTCGGGCTCCGCAATCGTAATGACGACACCCATAACGAATGCAACCGTCAAAAGCAACGTTTTGTTTTTTGATTTGGTCAGCCCCGAACCGATGTGCGAACCCATAGGCGTCATCGCAAGGTCGGCGCCGAGATTGAACAAGGCTATCCCAAGAATCAGAAACAACGTCGAAACCAAAAATACAATCAATTCCGTAGTCGTAAAAGACACCAAAGGGGTAAAATACAAAATAAGAATGATGACAGCAACCGGCAAAACGGAAAACAACGCTTCGACGATTTTTGCCACAAGATTTTTCCTCATATTCTTCTCCTTTGTCTTTTATTTTTATGTTACGTCTTAATTTTAGCGTACCGTAAGCAAAACCCCTAATCAAGGCTCCCTTGTGCAAAGGGGCGCCGTCGTAAGTCGGTGGGGGATTGCTTTTTATATATTTTCAATTCCTAATCAAGGCTCCCTTGTGCAAAGGGGGCTCCGACGTAAGTCGGTGGAGGATTGCCTTCTATTATTTCAATTCCTAATCAAGGCTCCCTTGTGCAAAGGGGGCTCCGTCGCAAGACGGTAAGGGATTGTCAAAAACTTTTTTGTATTATAACATACATTGCTCTTTTTTGCAAGCAAAAAAATCCCCATGACAAACACGAGGATTTTTACACCGTATGCCGTGCAAGAATAATACGCACTGTGGTTTTTGTTCAATATTCGGTTACGCGCATTTTAACGCAACTGCCGTCTTTGACGCTCTGATACATCATCCAGTACCCTTTGCCTTTCAAATCGAAAACGTCTACGGGCAGAAAAGACGAGTACCCTTTGAGCGCGTCGGGCGGTTCTGCGGAATATTTTGCGGGAACGCCGTAACATATATATTTGGGAACGCCTTTGTCGGAAATTATTCCCACCGCATAAAACTTGTTTTGGTCGTAATAGATCTTAACGAACCTCCCGCCGTCGACAGCCGTATTCAAATCGTCGTCGGGCGGATTTTTATTTAAAACGGACTCCAACTCTTCCGCCTGTTTATCGTAAAAATAGGTTTGCGCGGTTTCCTTTTCGTCGACAAAATCTTTGGTGAGTTCGTCGAGTTCGGTCTTATCGAAATAATTGATTTCGGCAATTTCGTCGTCTTTATATTTAATTTTCGGCGCGACCGTTTTAAGAACGTAATCTCTTATGAACCTTGCTTTCATATCGCCGAGCCCCGTAAAATCTCTGCCCGACGAGCCGTAGGCAACCGCCGTCGCCACGTTGTCGTTTAAGTGAATTACAGCAACCGACACACCTTCCGCAATCGACAGTACGCCGTCGTATTCTTTTGCGACGGACATAGGAAACGAACCGAGGTTTTCCACAAAAGATTCGTCCTTTCCGCCTTTCACAACGGCAAAATACTCTCCGTTTTCAAGAGGAACGAGATTCAAAAGCGTTAAAGAAATGCTTGTAGAATATTCGTTTTCTTCCACACGCGCTATGCCGGAAACGGCTTTACCGTCTTTGGAATATCCGCCCTGCACCTCTTTTATAACAACCGTTCTCTTCGTATATACAGACATAGTTCACCTTTACTACATTATATACGCGCGCATACGGAAAAATTATTCTTATTTTGTCGTTTTAAAACTTTTCCCGCCGAATGTAAAATAAAAACCTCTCGCGACGATTTTGTCGCGAGAGGTCTGTTTTAGTTGTTTGCGAAAAACTCTTATTGAGCAACCGCTTCCGCGCCCGCTTCTTTGAGTTTTGCGATCATTGCGTCCGCATCTTCCTTGGAAACGCCTTCCTTCAAAACGGAACCGTCAACAGCAAGGTTCTTTGCTTCTACAAGGCCTGCGCCCGTGATGTCTTTAACAACCTTGATAACGCCGATCTTGTTTGCGCCTACGCTCTTCAAAACAACCTTGAATTCGGTTTGTTCTTCAACTGCCGCAGCCGCGGGGCCCGCAGCGGGACCTGCTACCGCTACCGCAGCGGCGCTTACGCCGAATTCTTCTTCGATAGCGTGAACGAGGTCGTTAAGTTCAACAACCGTCATACCTTTAACTTCTTCAATTATCTTTGCAATATCTGCCATTTTAATTATCTCCTGAAAATTATTTTTTAAAGCACGTTAAGGTCTGCTTTCAACCTTGCTTTGTTACGCTTGTTTGTCTGCAACCGCTTTAACCGCAATAGCAAGACGAGTAATGATTTGTTGCAACGAACCTGCCAACTTGGAATAAAGTTCTTCCTTTGAAGGAATGGTTGCGAACACGTTTACAGTCTTTGCGTCTGCATATTTACCGTCTATATAACCGCTTTTTACGACTACTTTGTCGGTATATTTGCCTGCCGCCTGAGCGCATACTCTCGCCGCGCTCGTTTCGTCTTTACCGAAAGCGAATGCCGTCGGTCCGTTGAAATCGTTGTCGAGATCGTTGACGCCGAGTTCGTTGAACGCCTTGCGAACCAAAGTGTTTTTATATACTTTGTATTCTACGTCGTTCTTTCTCATTTCCGCACGGACTTCGTTGTCGTCGACAACGCTCATTGCGGTGTAGTGAACCACGATGACAGATTTTGAATTCTTTATTTGTTCTACGATTTTGGCAACTACTTCTTTCTTGTTCTCAAAATTTGCTGACACTTGTTTACCTCCCGTATAATTTCCAAAAACAAAAGCCCTTACCGCCGAAAGCAGTAAGGGCATAAATACGTTATATATTTATACTCGAACTCCCCTCGGCAGGCAAAACATTACTCGGCAAATCGCCGAACCTGCTGTCTTTGGATTGTTGTTTGTTTTATTATAACACCGATTTAATACGATGTCAAACGTTTTAATATCTGTTTACGACTTTTACGCCGGGTCCCATAGTGCTGGTAAGGTTAATGCTCTTTACGTATTGACCTTTCGCCGCCGCGGGTTTCGCTTTTACTATCGCGTCGATAAGCGCTTCGTAGTTTTCAAGAAGTTTATCCGCGCCGAAACTCTTTTTGCCTATGGGGCAGTGAATGATAGCCGTTTTGTCGAGTCTGTATTCGACTTTACCCGCTTTACTGTCCTTGATAGCCTTTGCAACGTCCATAGTAACGGTACCCGATTTAGGACTGGGCATCAAACCCTTGGGACCTAAAACCTTACCTATTCTGCCTACGACGCCCATCATGTCGGGAGTAGTTACGATTACGTCGAAATCAAACCAGTTTTCCGTCTGAATCTTCTGAATCATATCTTCCGCGCCGACGTAATCCGCGCCCGCCGCCTTTGCTTCGTCCGCTTTCGCGCCCTTTGCAAGAGCAAGAACTCTTTCGGTTTTGCCCGTTCCGTTAGGAAGAACCAAAACGCCTCTTACCTGTTGGTCCGCTTGTTTCGGATCAACGCCTAAACGAACGTGAAGTTCAACCGTTTCGTCGAAGTTCGCTTTCGCGGTTTCGATAACTTTCGCTACCGCTTCGTTCGCTTCGTAGAACTTGCCTTGTTCGATAGTTTTTAAACTTTCGATATATTTTTTTCCGTGTTTCATTTATTTTTTCCTCCAAAAGTGGTTTTAACAAGAGCCTTGAAGTTTTGACTCTCTCCCACTGCCGTAGATTATTCTTCTACGGTAACACCCATACTTCTTGCAGTACCTCTTATCATGCTTTCAGCCGCTTCGAGAGTAGTTGCGTTAAGATCGGGCATTTTGATTTTCGCGATTTCGGTTACCTGCGCTTTGGTAAGTTGAGCAACCTTATCTTTGTTGGGACGCGCACTCGCCGATTGAATGTTGCACGCTTTCTTTATAAGAACGGGTGCCGGCGGTGTTTTCAAAATAAACGTAAACGATCTGTCTTGATAAATAGTGATTACTACCGGAATTATAAGACCTGCCTGATTAGCCGTCTTTGCGTTGAATTCCTTAGTGAATCCCGGAATGTTGATACCGTGAGGACCTAAAGTAGAACCTACGGGTGGGCCCGGGGTCGCTTTTCCGGCTTCGAGTTGTAATTTTACAACCGCTGTAACTTTTTTAGCCATAAAATGCTTTCCTCCATACGTGGTGTTAGCGAATACGCAAGTTAAAGATTTTTTGCGTTTCTCCCACTTATTCTAAAAGGTAAAAACCTGTTAGTAACCTGTTGTTGCCGAAATCGGCAAGTATATAAAACGCCGTCGTTCGCGGTTCACCGCGAAACGCGCGGTCAGTCTGCGCTTTTTTCTCCCTCGGAAACGTTTTCCGCGTCGTTCGTCTTTTCTATTTGAGAAAGGTCTACCTCAACGTCCGTCGCTCTTCCGAACATAACGACGTTTACCTTCGCCTTGCCCATTTGCTTATTCACGGAAATAACCGTGCCGAAAAATCCTTCCAACGGTCCGTTGATTACCTTTACGGAATCCCCCTCTTCGACGTTTGCGACGGTTATTTCGAGGTGCATTCTCTTAACTTCGTCCGCCGACAAAGGTTGCGGTCTGCCCGCGGGGCCTACGAAACCCGTTACCCCTCTCGTATTCGTAATGAGGTACCATATACTGTTGGAATATATAAGTTTTATAAAGACGTAACAAGGGAATTTCTTTCTTTGAACGAGTTTCTGTTTGCCGTTTTTCTCCTCTACGACTTCTTCCATCGGAATACGTATATCGAAAATATCGTTTTGCAAACTGTTGTTCTCTATAAGATTTTCAAGGCTGTCCTTAACCATCGATTCGTAACCCGAATAGGTGTGAAGAACGTACCATTTAGCCTGTTGTTCCAAAGTAAGTCTCCTTATTTGCCGACGTTTACCAACGCCTTGATTCCTTCGAGCAAACCGAAGTCGAACGCGGTGATTATCGCGGCGAATATAACTACTACCGCAAGGACGACGCCCGTGTTTTTCAACACCTTTGCGAACGTAGGCCAGTTTACCTTTTTAAGTTCGGAAAAAACTTCTTTGCACTTTCTGCCGAATCTTACGAAAATATTAGGCTTTTTGTCGCCCGTCGCCTTTTTCTTGGCGCGCTTGTCGACAGCCTTATCGGCGGTTTTTTCCGTCTTTTTGATTTCTTTGTTGTCAGCCATGATTACACCTCTCTTTTTAAAGGTCTGCGCCCGCCCCCGCGAACGCTTTACGGGGCAAATAACTTATTTTGCCTCTTTGTGTACGGTATGCTTTTTGCAGAACGGACAATATTTGTTTTCTTCTATTCTGTCCGGATCGTTCTTCTTGTTCTTGAACGTATTATAGTTTCTTTGCTTGCATTCCGTGCATGCCAACGTAATTTTTACTCTGTTGCCTTTTGCAGCCATTGTAATTACCTTCCGTAGTCAAAAAAATTACACCCCTTCCGAGTGCACGAATATATTAACATATTTATATACGCGTGTCAAGTTTTTTTCTTGATTTTTTCTAAAATTTTTTATTTATCCGCCCCGAACGCCCTATTTAGTGGTCGAAAAATCTTGCCCGACTATATACGGGTATCGTCTCCGAGATATTCCTTTAAAAGTTTTTCAAAAACAGAGTTTATATCGCCACCGATAAGCAATTCCGCCTTATCGTCGTAAGGCGTGGGCGAGTCGTTGATTATGACAAGTCTGCCCCGAAACAGCGCGACGAGATAACCGGCGGGATTTACCGTAAGACTGCTTCCGCCGACTATCAGAAGGTCGGCGGTCATAATCTCGTTCACCGCGCCTTGCCACACCCTCTCGTCAAGCGGTTCTTCGTACAACACCACGTCCGGCTTTACGATTCCTCCGCATAAGCATTTCGGAACGCCCGCCGTCTTTAAAATCTCGTCGATGGGATAAAACTTTCCGCATTTCGTGCAGAAGTTGCGATAAACCGAACCGTGCAACTCGAAAACCCGTTTGCTACCCGCCTTTTTGTGCAAATCGTCGATATTCTGCGTTATAACCGATTTTATTTTGCCCAGTTTTTCAAGCGCGGACAAAGCGTAATGACAAGCGCACGGTTCCTTTTCGGGGTACACCATATTTTCACGGTAATATTTGAAAAAATCTTTCGTCCGCTTTTCAAAAAACGTGTGGGAAATTATACTTTCGGGCGGTAATCCCCACTCGTTTTCCGTGTTGTATATTCCGTTTTTACCGCGAAAATCGGGAATACCGCTCGCAGTGGAAACCCCCGCCCCGCCGAAAAACACCGCGTATTCCGATTTATCTATCATCTTTTTAAGTTCGCTCATTTTTATCTCCTTTCCGCGTCGTTACAAAGAAATCTCGTCCGCACGCCCCCGGATAACGCGTTTAAAACGACCGCGACGGACGCAAAATCACAAGAATCAATCGAAAATGCCGACGAGGAAATAAATACGTACGCCGACACCGCGCGCGGTCGCAGAAACAGACGACGGCACGTCGTAAACGAAAACCGCCAAACGAAGTTGACGGTTTTAGCGTTGTTATTTGTTTTTATCTTCCTTAGCCAACCGTTTCGCTTCTTTTTTAGTTTGCTTTTTCAGTTGCTTTCTTTCTTTTTTCGGCATAATCGCGTACGAGTTAGGCTCGAAAGTTTCTCTCGGCACGGCTATATTAAACTCTTTGAGTTCCGCGTCGATTTTGTCGTAGTATTTGTTAAATCTTCTGAAATACCCCGTCGTCATATCGTTGACGTAGTTAGCGGACAATTCCTTGTCTTCGACGAGTTCTTTGAAGGGATACGGTTTGTTTACTCTCCAACCGTCCATCATACCCATGCGAACGGCGTTTTGCGGACAGTTCATCGTACAGCGACAGCACATAGTACAGTGCGCGCCGAACTTAAACTTGCCCGTTTTGGTAATCGTTATATTGTGCGTGGGGCAGTTTTTCGCGCAAAGACCGCATTTGGTGCAAAGTTTTTTATCGACGTGATAAAACAGCCCGTTAAACCATGCGCCGAACCATTCGATTTTGCCCAAAAAACACATAACGACGCTGCCCGGAGTTTGCTTTAAATACTCTTTTTTGCCGTCTACTATGGCTTTCGCGCTGACTTTCGCCATAAGTTCGGAATACAGATACATTTGTTTTACCAGCCCGTTGGGATAACGGAACATAATGTTATACGGCATCAGATAATGCTTTTCGTAAGTAAACTTGTACCCTTTTCTTCTTAACGCTCTTTTTGAATACTGCGAAGCCGAGTTGTTTACGGCGAAAGGCTCGCCGCTCGTTTTGATAATGAACGCTCTTTGGTGTTTTTCCGCTTTCGGCAACCTTTTGACGAACTTATTGAAAAGTTCGGGAGCGTTGAAAGCGTGTCCCGGATAGGCAAGGCCTATCAAATCGTAATCGTTGGGATTCGGGAACTCTTTGTTTTTATAAGCGTCGTAAGTAATGGAAAATATTTCCGTTTCGTGATCGTAATTTTTAAGTTCTTCGGCAATCATGCCGCAAACCTTTTTCGTGTTGCCCGTGCCCGAGAAACAGTAAATAATAACTTTTTTCATCTTGCAAAAGTCCTTATATTACTTGAACTCTTTCGGATCGGGATAACACGCTTTACCCGTTTCGATTATCGCCTTTTCGAGCGCGCCTTCTTCGATTTTACCCATGTGAAGTTCCGTCGTTACTTCGTCGATAAGTTCTTGCGGGTAGTTAAACTTATACGTCATAATGTCTTTCATAACGTATTTATAATCAAGACCGTGATAAAGTCCGTTTTTCTTGTCTTTTTTAGCAATCATGCCCGCGCCCATAGCGCACATACATCTCGACGGGTGAACGATTTTTCTCGGTTTGCCCTGAATACCGATAAGCAAATTGTTGAGCATGAAATCGTAAGAATGATTCTCGTCGCCGATGGGGTAATGTTTGCCCGCGGTACCGTATTCGAGCGAGCCTACCAGCGATTCGCCGATACGACGAGTCGTCGTCATAACCGTTTCGCCTTTCGGGAAGAAAATCCATTTCCAACCGTTTACGTAATGGTCGAGGAAAGATACTCTCCAAAGGGGTTCTCTTCCCGGAATGGTGCCGAATATGTACGGGAGTTCCATTATATAAACGTCCATGGGAGCAAGACCGTTTCTTTCGTCGGTCGCTTCTTTCTTGATAAGTTCGGCTTGTTCGTATCTTACTCTTATGTACGCGTGTTTTTCTTTCATTTTCTTCTCGGGGAAGATTCTGTCGAAATAAAGGAAATAAGACGAGCAAAGACTTGCTTTCTTTACGCCCGCTCTTCTCGCTGCCCTGAACACCTTCGCGCAGTGATCGACGAGCCTTGTTTTAAAGAACTCGTAAGCGGGTTCTCTCGGCGTAACTCTGTCGTCGGGACCTACCGCGTAAATCATCGCGTCGTAACCCTCGAATACCTTAACGAGTTCGTCCTCCGTCATTTTAAAGCAATCGCCTTCGACGATTTTGACGGCTTTCGGGTACCAGTCGCCGAGGTCGATGTCTTTAATCGCCAAAGAAGCGACTTCGTGTCCTCTTTCAAGCGCGACTTCCGCCGCCTGATGACCTAAAAGTCCCGTTCCGCCCACAATCATTATTTTCATATTTTGTCCTCCAAATAGGTATTTTATCCGGCAAAAGAATATTTGCTATGGATATTTTACTACAAAAAGAGAATAAAATCAATGATATTTCCGTATTTTTTCACCTTTTTTGTTGTACAATGCCCCACTAGGTGTTCATTTTTCGCCCTCGCAAAAGACTTTTCGGTAAACAGTATATCGAATTGTCTTTCCGCGCGTTCTTTTTTACGACGCGCGTAACTTTGCCGAGCATTGCCTTGACATAATTCTTTTTTGGGTTTATACTGAACGTATGTTATATTCAACCGAAATCGTCAACAAAAGAAATACAGTCAAAACGCACGTTTCCGCAGTGAACTCCGCCGACCTTTTTGAACGAATAGGGAAAAACAAAAACGGTTTGTTCGTTGCGGATAAAACCTTTTACGAAACGCATAAAAACCTTACGGAACACCTCCCCGCCGAAAAAACGTTTGTCTTTACGGGCGGAGAGGAAAACAAAACCCTTTCTTCCGTAGAAAAGATACTCGGCTTTTTCAAAGATAAAAACGCCGATAAGTCGACTATCGTTTACGCGATAGGCGGAGGAGTTACGGGGGACGTTACGGGGTTTGCCTGTTCCGTGTATATGCGCGGAATAGAATACGTAAACGTGCCTACCACTCTTCTTTCCATGTGCGACTCTTCCGTAGGCGGTAAAACGGGCGTCGATTACGACGGCGTAAAAAATCTCGTAGGTAACTTTTATCCGCCGAGCCGTACGGTGATTGCCGTTGACCTTGTGAAAGATTTGACCAAGCCCCCTTTCAACGACGGGGTGAGCGAGATTTTAAAGTGCGCTATGGTAGGCGACTCTAAAATCTATAAAATGCTTCAAAATAAAAGTTTCGACCTTGCCGAACTGATAATAAGAACGCTGAAAGTCAAAGCGAAATACGTCAAAAAAGATTTTTACGACAGAGGCGAAAGAAAAATCTTGAATCTGGGGCATACTTTCGCCC
>CAKQSC010000007.1 GCA_934271725.1 uncultured Clostridia bacterium | reverse complement strand
GTATAAACAACGTCGCCCTTGACCGCCGTAAGGTCTTTGTCCCAGCCTTTGAAAGTGTAAGAGTGTTGCGCGTCGCCTGCCTTTACGGGCGTTTCTCCCTTATATTCGGGAACTACGCCGTATTCTACCAAACCGCTTTGAAGTTCTACGTCGCCGTTTTTAAAAGTTACGGTATATTTGTTGACCGTTTGGTCGAATTGAGCGGTATAAACAACGTCGCCCTTGACCGCCGTAAGGTCTTTGTCCCAGCCTTTGAAAGTGTAAGAGTGTTGCGCGTCGCCCGCCTTTACGGGTGTTTCTCCTTTATACTCGGGCATCGCGCCGTATTCTACTTTACCGCTTTGAAGTTCCGTGTCGCCGTTTTTAAACGTTACAGTGTATTTATTAACCGTTTGGTCGAATTGCGCCGTATATACAACGTCGCCCTTGACCGCGACAATTGCTTTGTCCCAGCCTTTGAACGTGTAAGTATATTGCGCGTCCGCCGTTTTTACGGGAGTTTCTCCCTTATATTCGGGAACTACGCCGTATTCTACTTTACCGCTTTGAAGTTCGTCTTCGCCGTTTTTAAACGTTACGGTATACGTTCTTGCGCTGTCAGTGAAATGCGCGTAATAAACGGTTGCGCCCGTTATCGTAAAGTCGGTAACTTTTTCACCGCCTTCCGCCTGCGTATACCAACCGTCGAACGTATAAGCCTTGTCTACCGTTGCGTCTTTGGTCGGGTTTTCGGGAAGAGTCGCCTCCGCGCCGTATTCTACCGTTACGGTGGAAACAGCCGTTTCGCCGTTCATAAACTTAACTTCGTAACTTCTTTTCGTCGATACTCTCGTAAGTTTATAGGTAGCGTCCGCGGTTGCGGGAACTATTTCTTTGTCCCAACCCCAGGAATAGGTGTATTCCGCCGTTTCCGCGGGAACTGCGGGCAACGTGCCCGTAAACTCGGGAACAACTCCCTCTTTAACCTTTACGGTTGCAAGTTCCGCGTCGCTTTCGTCAAGGAATACTATGGTGTATTCCGCATCTTTTTTGCCGTCGTCGTCAAAGCAAGCCGTAAACGCGAAAATCGTCGTCAACGCAAGTGCGAGAACCAACAACGTAGCCAAAAGTTTGCCACATTTTTTCATAATTTTCTCTCCTTATATTGATTTTTCTTTTTATTGCGCGAAAAGATTGTTTTTTCTTTCCGCGCATATTTACGAAATCTTTTATAAACCGAAAATAATTTCTCCGTCGACGAACTGCCAGAATTCGTTCCAACCGTTGTCTTTGTCGAATCCTATCGACGAGAAATCTTCAACCGAACCGAGCGTGTCGGAATCTATAATGTCCGAACTGTCGCTGTAAGCATACAAAGGAATTACGCTGTTTCCTACGACGGAATAGCAGTTTTCAACCGTAGAGCCGTCAAGATTGTACCATGTTATGCCGGCAACCGTATAATACGCGCTTCCCGGAGCGTCTTTACCGATGATAACGCCGTCCTCGACGGTTATTTCGGTTATGCAGTTTCTTATGACGCCTCCCTTGTTCTCCTGAACGAGCGCACCCGCTTTCTGATAATCGTTCTGAATGGTTTCTATTACTCTTACTTTCGCGTAAACGTTTTCTATAACGCCCTTATTGCTGTTTACTATCGCTATTCTGTCGTTGGGCGAGTCTTTCATATCGTACTCGAACGCAACGTTCTTTATTGCGCCGTTGTTTTCCGAGAATATATAAGCGTTCCAGCCGTTTGACGGGTAACCCGTGTAATCCAGCACGAAGTTTTTAAGAGTATGTCCTTTGCCGTCGAAAACGCCTTTAAGGTTAATGTTGCCGGCAAGTCCTTTTCCGCCGAAGTCTATATCTTCCGCAAGAACGAAATACGCGTCTTCGTCGCCGACGAAAAGGTCGGCAAAATTATCCGCGTCGGAAGATCTTATCACTTTGGTTACGAAACTTACGCCCATTGCCTTGAACGCTCTGTCCGCATACGAAATCGCTATATCGTATTCGCCGTAAACGAAACTTCCGCGTTTAACCGTCAATATGCCCTCTTCGAGAGATACGGGCGTCGCTTTTTTGCCGTTGAACGTTATCGTCATTCCGTCAAGCGTTACTTCCGAAGGAACTTCTATCGCTATGCTTCCCTCGCTCTCTTCTATATAGTCGAGTTCGAGGTACGTCGTGGGAATCAGACTTATCTGTTCGCCCGCAAACGCTACGATATATTTGTCCGTCCGCCAGAAACCGCTCCAACCGTCCTCTTTCTTAAAGCCGTTAGAAGCGACTTCGCCGAGGTCCGAAAGACCGCGCCAGTTGCTTATGGTAACGCCTCCGTTATACACTTCCGTATAACATTTGCCCGCGCCCTGCGCCGTGGAGTCGTTAAGCCCGTCCCAGTCTCCGCCGAGCGTGTAACAATTTATTATCGAACCGCCGTAACTGAACGCTACGTACGCGCTCAATCTCGCGCGGAGGTTTGCGGAACTCTTATATTCGGGGCAAACGGTTACGCAGTTTCTTATAACGCCGTAGTTTTTGCCGACTACGACGGAACCGTACCAACCGCTTCCTTTAACGTCCGCTTTTATATAAAGATTGTTTATTTCGCCGTTGTTGTAATGTATGAGGTCGGAGAAAGTGTTTGAACCGTCTTCCATGCCGGTCGTCGCTTCGTATTCTATGGCGAGATTTTTTATAACCCCGTCGTTTACCGAAATATAACCGACGTACGTTTGAGAACTGTCGCCCGAATCTCTGAACCAACCGCTTGCGGGTTTATCGAGCGTAATGCCTTTAAGCGTGTGTCCTCTTCCGTCAAGCGTACCCATTATTTTAACGGGTTCCATAGTCTTGCTCGTCCAGCCGACGTTTATATCTTCGCCGAGAACGTAATAATCGCCCGAAAACAATTCACCGCCGTCTTTAAGCACTTCGCAGGAGTCGTTGGTAAGAACAGCCGTACAATAAACGCCGTCCTCTACCGTGCAAATCCATTTTGCGTCCTCGATCGTTACGTCTATACCGCCTTTCGCAACGCCGTTCGGTCTTGCAAGCACTATGTCGTTATCGACTATTTCCTTTATTTCCGCGTTCTTTCCGCTTATTTTAACGCCGAGAGCGGTCGTTACGGAACAGCCCGACGGAATATTCGTCGTAAGAGTAGCCGTTTGCGTTCCGTCCGTTTCGGAGTCGGCAAGCACCGCTTCCGATATCGTATACACGGATTTTTCCGCGACTACGTCAAACGAATAGGAATAAGATTCGCCGTTATATTTAAAGTCGCATTTTATTTTCGCGTCGCCCGCGCTTACGGAAGAAACCTCCGCGCGTTTAAACCCGTTTTCGTCCGCCGAAGAAGTTACCGCAACGATTTTGTCGTCCGACGACGTCCATACGACGTCCGTTACCGAACCCGTTACGTCGTTTAAGTCGTAAAACGCTTTAACGCCTATATACGCGTTAGTCTTGTAACCGAGAGAAGAATCTTCTACGAGTTGAACGACCGCGTTTTCGTTGTCCGCGCGAACTATCATTCTTCCGTGTACTTTTACCGAAACCGTTTTTACAACCGCATAACCGCAATATACGGCGGTAACTTTTATTTCCGTTTCGCCTTGGCTTACGCCCGTAATCACTCCGTTATCGACGGTTGCGATTCTTTCGTTTGCGACCTCGTAAGAAATCGCCGATTGTACTTCTTCGCCGTTAAAGGTTACTTTGGCGTCTATTTTATACGTGTTTCCGACAAAGGTTTCGACTTCTTCGTCTCCGCGGTAAAATTTGGGATAACCGTCGGGTAAAACTACCGAAACTTTACATTCCGCCTGTTTGTCCCCGTACTTTGCCGTAACCACGGCGGTTCCCAACGAAACGCCCGTAATCACGCCATCGTCTACCGTCGCGACGGCTTCGTCCGAAGTGCTCCACTCGAACTTTCCTTTGCCGACCGACATTTCCGCCGTTATTTTTTCGACGGCGTCTTTTTCTATAATCAGTTCGTAAGAACTTAAAATTACTTTTCTGTTGTCGTTTATAACCGGTTCTTTTTTACCCGAACAGGCAATTCCCGCTATCGATAAGGATACTGCGAACAAAACGGATAAAATGCTTATTATTGCTTTTTTCATTCTTCGTTCCTCCTTACAGATAATTTCCTATGCCGAGAGATTCTCTGAGCGGCCACAGGTTCGCGCTTGCATCCGCCTGCTCTTTAACGTGGTTGAACCCGAGAGAAGCGACGTCGTTATAAAGTTTGAGTTTAAAGTCTACGTTATAATCGTAATTGTCCGTTAAATACAACACCGCGTAAACGTATCTTACGAAAACGCCGTCTACCATAATATTCCTTTCGTATTTGTCCGCCGAATTATCCGCTATGGAAGTAGCGACCGTTCCGTCCGCGCCTATCTCTTCGAGAGCCTCGTCGAGATAACCGAGCCAACGCTTTACCGTTCCGCGTTTCCAGTATTCTTCTTTAATCATCGTCTGCGAATAAATGCTTTGATCCCACGCCGTTACGTTTTCGTGCGTTTGACCGTTATAAAGCGAAACAACGCGATATTCGTCGTAAATCTTTCTCATAGCGTCTCCGCCCTTGCCGTACGCGTGAGCGAAATAGTCGGAAGTGAGTTCTTCCACATCGAGAGTCGGATCGACCATAAGTTTAGACAAAAGATAAAGTTTAAGCGAGTTGAATCCCGAAACGTTATTAGCCGAGTTGGCAAGTTGATAAAGATACATTCCGATATTGTAATTCGCAAGAAGTTTCATATCCTCCGCCATCGAATTGAAGGTATCGAAAGGTAAAAGATAATCGTTATAGTTGGTGCCGTAATCCCACAGCCAGAACTCGTCGAACACGGCGTTCATTTTATCGAGCATATCGAGCGCGGAAGCGTTTTCGGGAGCCGACCAGGCAAGGGAATGTTTTTTCATTACCATGCAAGCCCACATCGCCGTAACGTTTTCAAGTCCGCCGACGTTCGCGTTTTTAACGTATTTGCCGTCAACCGTATCTACGGGTACGTCCTCCGTTTTGTTATAAAGAAGAGTTACCACCTTTATGTTTCTGTCGTCGCCCGAAGAGGAAAGTTTTTCGGTTATTTTCTTGCCTAGTTTATCGCAAGCGACAAGCATCGCTCCGCTCGTCGCGCCGTAAGTTTCTTTCGCCTTTTCGCACGCCGAACAAGAACACCAGTTTTTGTTGTCCATCATAGAAAACTTGACGTACGTTCTGTCGAGATTTTCCGACTTTAACAGTTCGGTAACAAACTTGTCCGCAAGCGTATCTATCATTTCGTCGAGTTTGTCTCCGTCGCCGTGAGCGGTAAAGCAAAGTTGATCTCCGCTCGTCGAATACCATTCGGGATACCTTTCGCCATAAACATCAACGTTTAAAAGGTTAAGCGAATTGTGGTGGTCGCCTACCGTAATCTTGAAGTCCTGCATAAGCCCGAGCCTTTTGGAAGCCATCGTACTGCCGTAAAGGTTCATACCCGAGTAGTCCGCGCGCATGGGGATTATCGCTTTGACCGTTTTGTCCGCTTTGAAATAGTTTAACGTTTTAACGCCTTTCGCTATCTCGTACACGCCGTCCTGATAGAACTCGTAACCGAACATATAGTTAAGAAGTTTATACGTTCCGTAAAGCACGTCCGCGTCGCTTCCTCCGACGACGAACAATCCGCCGTCTTTGGACGCCACTCTGTAAGTTCCTTTGCCGAGATCCTCTCCCGTAATACCGAGAGCGAGTCTGCCGTAAGAAGTGGAGCCGAGCGCAATCATCTTCTTTTCTTTTCCGGTCGTTTCCTTATCCTGCATAACGGGAAGTTTTATTCCGGTTGCCTCCGCGAAAAAGTGCTGAAACTCTTCGGAGGCAAGCGTAACGTATTCCGACGGAGCGTTTTCCGTAACGATAACGTAATCGCTTTTGCCTTTGTTTACTATATATTCGTCCTTTACCGTTTCGACTTCGTCGCTTATCGTATGCGTTCCGTCGTCGATAGGTATTTCGTTTGTCTTTTTTCCGCAACTAACGGCGGTGATACTTAATATAATCAGACAAATTATCGCTATAATCTTTTTCATCAAGCCACCTCCGTATAGTAATAATATTCGGAAGAATTGCCTTCTTCGTCATAAGCCGTTATAACTATTTTGTGCGTGCCTTTCTTTTCAAACGTATAACCCGAGTTGCCTACTATCTGCCCTTTTCCGTCCGAATCGAACACCGCAACGCAAATCTCGATTTTGTCGCCGAGCGGGTGCGTTGCCGAAATCTCGGGAAGAATCAACTTGTCTCCGCGTTTTGCGACAGTTTGCGTAACTTCGCCTACCGTAAGAATCGGCTTTTCTCCGCCTATGGCGTTTATATACATTACTTCGGACGCTTCTTTTGCCGATAAATCCGTCGCGAGATATTGTATACGAATACGCATTTTCTTGCTCGCCTTAACGGTATACTTTATCGACGCGTCCGCGCCGTTAAGAACCGTTCCGTCCGTCGCCGTAAGGAACTCGCCCGTCGCGTAGTCTTTTACCGAAACGGTAGCCTTGCAATATCCGTCAAGCACGTCCGTCGCGTACGCCGAATATATTTCCGTTTCTTCGCCGACGGTTATTTCGGGAAGATACGCGCCGTTTACCGTGAGTTCGGGAGCGTTGGTATCTTTGGATATATTGTTCATTTTCTGAGCGTTTACTCTCATAATAACGAGTTTTGCGCCCGTCGACGTCGTGGTAAAGGAAAGCAACGCTTCGTCGGAAGTAAATCCCGCGAAAGTATCGAACGTCATTTTAGCCGAGCCGTCGCTTTCGCCGTTGCTTACCGTAACCGTTTTGGTTTTGTTGGCATACGAAACGATAAGTTCGCTCAATTTTCCGCCCGCGCCCTGAACGCTTACGGAAGACGAGTTCAACCTGTTGGTTACTCTTACGCCCGCGCCGACGAAAGAAAATCTTAACGTCAATTTGACGTTCGCGTCGCAAGGATCCGTAAAGGTCATTTCAAACGCTTTTCCGGAAGTCATTCCCGAAACGTCTAAAATCGCCGAAAACGCGCTTACGTGCAGTTTGTTTGCGAACTTTACGTCTTTATTTTTGGAAAAGTCCATTATAACGCCGTTTTCGCCCACTTCGAGTCTGCCCGTTTTTACGTAGAACAAAGCGGAAGTGTCTATCGAATCGTCCTCTTTTATAAGTTTGTCTACGGGCACTGTTATACTCTTTTCGAGTTCGCCTTTCGCCCATTTAACGGTAACGGAAGTAGCGGTTTCGCTGTTTACCGTGAAAACGTTTCCGTCCGTTTCTATCGCCGTTCCGTCGTTATACGTAACGGTTACGTCGCAACTTTCTTTCGTAAGTCCGTTTTCGTCGTAAGATTTAACGTAAACGTCGGGGATTTTATACGTTCTTCCCGCCAAAAATACGGGTTCGAGCGTAACTCCGCCCGTTTCCGCGTCAAACGAGGTGTCGGGAGCGACTACTGTCGCCGAAGAAGTGGCGGTAACCGTACGCGAATAGTCGGACAACGTCCACTCTATCTGCCATTCTCCCACGCGTTCGGGTAAATATTCATAACTTTTTCCGCTTTGATAGAATCCTTCGTAAACAATCTCTTCCGAATCGGCGAAAATCGCCTTTACGGTAAGGTTTGTCTTGCCCGTACGCGAATCGAAAGCGACTTCGGGCGCGCCGAGCGTTATTTTTTCGCCGGCTATGCCCGACACGGTTGCCGACGGCGTGATTTTAAGTTCCGTCGCGTCGTTTACGGCGTTGACTTTTATAACCGTTTTCGTTTCGTCGCCGAAAAGGTTTTTCGCCGTATATCTTATTTCGTACGTTCCGACTCTTTCGGGCGTGAACGTATCCTCCGTTATCTCCGTTTTAAGTCCGTATTCCTCTCCGTAAACGAAATATACGTCTTTAACGACTTCAACGACGGTTTTTCCTACAACGGCAGTCGCGTCGAAAAGTTTATACGGTTTGCCTACTTCCGCAACGGGAAGAGCGGACAGAGAATATCCTTTAAGGTCTACCGTTATTTTCGCCTTTTTAACGGCGGAAGTCTGCGTAACGACGAATTCCGCGCTCTTTACGTACGTCTTTCCGTTTACGGTAGCCGTGTAAATTATTTCGTATTTGCCTGCGACGTCAAGGAAAAATCCTTTTTCTCTCGTAACTTTGCCGTCGGGAAGTTTTACCGCCGAATCGGCAGGGATTTCCGAGCCGTCCGCGACGATAACCCCGTCGGGAACGTCAAACCAGTCGTCAAGCGAATAATTTTCTTTCAATTCCTCGGAAACGGTGAGTTCGTAAGCCTTCGCCTTTTCCCACGGTTTCGTACCGAGTATAACGCCCGTCGCTATCATAAAAAGCGCGACGATCGGTAATATTACGGTGATTACGGTTTTTTTCATCTTTTCTCCTTTATTTTTTACTCTTTGATACCGCCAAGCGATAAGTTGCCCATTATCTTCTTGTTGAAGAACAGGAAAATTATGAATATAGGCACCACGAGAACCATCATTCCCGCCGTTTTTACGGGTACGGTAGCCAACTCCGCCGTGGTCGCTTCGTTAAATCTGAACAACCAGTAAGCAATCGTCGGGTACGCGTCGCCGAGGTACAGCAAAGGCGTCTGGAAATCGTTCCAGAACGCTATGAACTGAATAAGCATTATCGTGCCGAAAAGTATTCTCGCAAGGGGCAGATATATTCTGAAACATACCGTGAAATTGCCCGCGCCGTCTATCTTCGCCGCTTCCGCATACCCCTCGGGCATACTTGCGAACGCGCCGTAGAAAACGAGATAATACATACTCAGAAAGTGCGCTTTAAGTATCCACATACCCCAAATCGTCTGATACATACCGAGTGTCTGAACGAGTTTGAGTTCGGACGGGTAGTTGCCTACTATGGGTAAAATAAGGCAAACGAGAACTACGGAAGTGTAAAGGTTAAGCCATCTGTACTTCTTGCCGAATCTCGCGACTACGTACGCAACCGCGCAAGGCGTGGCGGTGGTGAAAAACGCGCACCCTACCGTATACAACAGCGTATAAAGTATAATGCCGAAAGCGTCTACCTTATATCCTCCGCTTACCCTGTAAAAATTAGCGAATACCGTTTTATAATTGTCAACCGTCCATTTTTTGGGGAATCCCGCAACGTTGCCTAAACCGAAATCGGCGTAATAGTCTTTGAAACTCGTCAGAAGTCCCCATACCATAAGCCATACCAACAGCGCGACGTACGCTATTAAAACAACGCACGTAACGACGAACAGCGTATCGCCGGCGGTAAACTTTCCGCGTCTTTTCTTCGCTCCGAAAAAAGAGCGTTTTAAAATGTTTTTCTTCATATCCGCTCCTTTTTCAGGCTATTTTTTCCTGCCACATATCCATAAGTTTGTTTATAACGAGCGTTACGGGTATAAGTATAATGCTCAAAAACAAACCGAACGTCGCGACGTAGGCGTAATTCTGTCTACCGCCCGTGGTCGCAATCAGTTTATAGAAATAATATCCTATCGTTTCGTATTTCGGCGCCGCGCCCAACCCCTCGAAGTACAAAAGGTTGAACTGATTAGAGAATATTCCCGCTATTCCGCAAATAAAGAAAGTCTTTATGGTGGGGAATATGGTCGGCACCACTATGCGTATAAGTTGAGTGAGATTGCCCGCGCCGTCTATTTCGGAAGCCTCTATAAGCGATGGCGAAATGCCCGACATCGCGCCGAGGTACAACAAAAGAGTAGAACCCGCGCTGAACAGTATAAACGCCAGCATATACGCGCCGTATTGCGTGTTCCGGTTTGAATAGAACCCGTTACGGATTGTCGTTCCGAACACTTTGCGAACCGCTTCCGTTACCGCGTAATCGGCAAAATAGCGATACATGAGGCAAAGAGTCAGCAAAGAAAGCAAACTCGGAAGATACAAAAGTATCTTGAACACCCCGCCGAGCGGAAACTTTTTGTAAACGTAATACGCGAATACTATCGCCAGCGGAATGGAAACCATAAGCCCGACTCCGTATACTATAAACGAGTTTTTTATCGCGTAATGCACTTCCGACGAACCCGCGAGATCGGCGAAAACCTGTTTGAAGTTTCCCCAGCCGTTGGATACGAACGAGCCGTTTTCGTAACGCTGAAACGCAAGCGCAAAAGAGTTTACGTTCGTCCCTATATAAAATATCGCGAATTGCAGAGTGGGCAGTATGAGCATAGCGACGATAAACGCAAAATCGTTTAAATTAAACTTGCGTTTTATTTTTGCCATAACGTTTCCTCTCCTTTAAATTAGTCGAAATATTTTGAATAAGCCTGTTCCCACGAGTTTTGAGTTTTGTTTCCGCAAAGAGATCTGAAATAATCTTTCGCCGTTTTCGCTCCCTTTAAGGAATCGACCGCCTTTTCACCGCCTACCGAGAAGGTTTTGCACAATCTCAACGCGCTGTAATTGTTAAGATAAATAACGTTTTGAGAATAGGGCGCGACAACGCTCTTTCTTACGTCGTAAAGGCTTTGACCGTAATTGCTCAAAGCGTCATATTCCGTGTCGGAAAGTTCGTAATCTACGGAAGCGGGCAAGCCCGTTATCGTGTTGAAAGAAATAAGTTGAGCGTCTTCGTAACAGAACTTCAAAAATGCTTTCGCGACTTTTATTTTGTTCGGTTTGATGCTCGCTCTTATAAACGCGTCCGTTACGTCGGTGGTCGCTATCGTAACGCCCTCGCCTATCTTATCCGAGGTCGCTTTGGGAAGAGGCATAAACGCAAAGTTTCTGCTCGTTTTGGAATAAGCGTTGCCTTTCATATCGACAAGAGTGTCGAAAGATTTGCTCGCTTCGTTTTCCCACCAGCAACCGTCCATAAGGAATGCGTAACGCACCGTTTTCCCGCCATGTGTTTTGATGCCGTCTTTACTTGCGAGATATTGATACTGCGCGGTAAGTTGGTCAAGCGTACCGAAGTTGTTTTCCGCGTTCCAACCGTCCGTGTCTACTATCTTGTCCAAAAATTCAAGCGCGTAATATCTGCCTGCCGACTGATAAATCTTATAACCCGTAGATGAAGTGATTTCCGTGTCGTCGAGTTTCGTTATATTACCGCTCTTGTCTATACTTATAAGGTTTTTAGCCGTTCCGTCGAAAGTATAATTTATTTCGAGTTGTTCTTTACCCTCGTAATCCGCCGTGAGTTCGGAAAGGAACCAGTCCATATAATCGCCTCTGTTGGTACCCGACCAGATAAGGGGAACGATGTCCGTTTCCGCGTCTTTCTTGCCAACCATATAATCGCAAAGCGCGTAAAACTCTTCGTACGTTGCGGGAAGTCCGTCGTCCGAGGTCTTGTATACTCCGTCGGGACCCGCCGACCTTTCCGTACCGCCCGTAAACTTAACCGAGCCGGTGTATTCCTTTTCGCTCGGCGCGCCGTTTTTGGCAAAGAACAAACCCTCTTCCTCGAACAAATCCACGTCGTATACAAGCCCCGCCTGATGATCGTGGTGAGGAATAGCGTAATACTTGCCCGTATTGTTATAGTTATAATACTCTCTTTGTTCTTTGTTCATTTTGGAATAGATAGATTCCCCGCTCGAAGAATCGTTTACCACGTCCGTTATGTCGAGAAGTTTTCCGTTGGAAGCCCATTCGTAGTAGTCGACGCTTTCGATAAAGAACACGTCGCTCGTAGCGGCTTCTACTTTGGAAAAATAAGCGTCTCCGCCGTCGTGTTCGTTGCTGACTCTTATATCGACGCCCGTCTTTCCTGTTTCAAACGACTCTTTTGCGTATTTTTCCTCGAAGCGTCTTTCCGCTTCCGCTATCCACTTGTCTCCGAAACCGCCGTTGTAGTTGGTTACGTACAAAACGGTTTTATCTCCGCTGTCGTCCTCTATTTTCGTTTTACCGCAAGCGACCGCGCCCAAACAAGACGTTGCAATCACCGCTACGATTGCCAAACTTAAAAGTCTTTTTTTCATATCTCTTCTCCTTTAAGGGCTGTTCTCTCGTCTGATGACGAGAGAAGGGGTACCCCTTCTTTTTCGTTTTCGGGTTACAGGTGGCGGACTTGCCACCATATAAACATCCTATCATAAAAAATTATAACAGACAAAATCGGGTAATACAAGTCTTTTTATGCCGTCTACTTGCCTTATTTTATTCTGTGCATTTTTATATCAACGACTTTCTTTTCTCATAAAAAACCAAAAAACTTTAAAAATATATATAATAACCGCCATTTTATGCCGTCGCCCGTTTGACTTGCTTGCCTTTTTATGCTAATATTGCATTATGAAAAACAACATTCCCGACAAATCGGTGGTTTCGTTCGACAAACAAAATCCGTCGCCTTTACCTTCCGGGGGCAACGTTCCTTTAAGCAGATACGTGCAATCGAGCCCCTATCCCGACGAGGACGTATCCTTTAACTGGATGACCTGCGCCTATCCCTATTTTCATCGGCACGATTATTTTGAAATACTCGTCGTGGTAAACGGTGAGGTGGTAAACGAGATAAACGGTTCCACCCACATAATGAGAAAGGGCGACGCCTGTCTTATCCGCCCCGACGACGTGCATAGGCTACTTTCCGTCAACAATACGGAAACGGGACAGCACCTTAATTTTTTGCTTAAATACGATTACGCAAAATTCGCGCTTGACGGATATAAAAAAGGTCTTGCCGAAACGCTCGGGGCGTCGCGGAACACTCTCAATTTTAAAATATCTCTCGAATATCTTACAAAACTTACCAACACCTGCCTTGCGACGCAATCCAACAAAATACCCAAAGAAGAAAAAACTTTGCAGTGCAAAATTATGATAGAAAGACTGCTTAACAATTTTATGGAAAGAAAGTTTTCCATTCTTCCCGTTTATCCCGAATGGTTCCCCGCGCTTTTATACGTTTTAAACGATCCACATTCCGACATAACGGTAGAAGAACTTGCAAAAACCACCTCTTACAGTTATTCGAGACTGTCCAGGATTTTCAAAGACCTTATGGGTATGGGTATAGTGGAATACGCAAGAAACATCAAAATGGACTACTCCGCGGAACTTTTGAAAAACACGGATAAAACCGTAACGCAGATAGTCGAAGAAATAAACTATTCGAGCATAAGTTACTTCAACCGCGCTTTCAAAGAAACTTTCGGCATTACCCCCACCGCTATGAGAAGCGCAAGTAAAAAATCCGACGGAATATGATTTGACCTTGCCCCTTTTCGCTAAACGTTATTTATATAATAAAACGCACCGCGCGTATAAAAAACCACCGCCGTGTTTCGGGTAAAACCGAAACACGGCGGTTTGCTTTATACCTTATGTTTTTTACGGCGGATTGCCGTTTTTTATTTTGACAAAAGCATTTTGTCGTTGGCGACGAAGCCGTCGGTACTCTCGAACTTGTCGAGAAGTTCTTTTACGGTAAGTTTTTTCTTGTCCTCGCCGTCTATTTCAAACACTATTTTACCTTCGTTCATCATAATAAGCCGATTGCCGTAATTTATGGCGTCCTGCATATTATGCGTAATCATAAGCGTGGTAAGATTTTCGTTTTTAACTATTTTTTCGGTAGTTTCAAGCACTTTTTTCGCGGTTTTGGGATCTAACGCCGCCGTATGCTCGTCCAAAAGAAGAAGTTTGGGCTTTTTAAGCGTCGCCATAACGAGAGTCAAAGCCTGCCTTTGCCCGCCGGACAGTAACCCTACCTTTGCGGTAAGCCTGTCTTCGAGTCCCAGCCCCAACCCCGCAAGTAACTCTTTATATTGTTTTCTCTCTTTTCTTCTTATGCCGGGGAAAAGACCGCGGAACTTGCCACGCCTTGACGCAAGCGCGAGATTTTCTTCTATCTGCATATCCGTGGCGGTGCCCATTCTCGGATCCTGAAAAACTCTCCCCAAAAACTTTGCGCGTTTATGTTCTTTCATATAAGTTACGTCTTTGTCGTCGATGAAAATGCTTCCGTCATCGACGAAATACGTGCCGGCGATAACGTTCATAAGGGTAGATTTACCCGCGCCGTTTCCGCCGATTACCGTTACGAAATCCCCGTCGTTAAGCGTTAAACTCACGTCGGACAACGCAACGCGTTCGTTGGGCGTTCCTTTATTGAAAACTTTGGTAACGTTTTTTATTTCGAGCATTCTCCGTTACCTCCGTTCTTGTTTTTCTTTCTTCTTAAAAATATATTTTTGCTTTTCCAATAAGGTATTGCAAGGAAAATAACGACGACAACCGCCGACAGCAATTTAAGCAAATCCGTGTCGAATCCCAGACACACGACCGTCTGATACACTATATAGTATACTATGCTTCCCAAAAACACGCCGAACAGTTTGACCGCAAAGTTTTTGCCGAGAAGCGCGCCTCCGCTTACCGTTTTTTTCTTTGTCAAGGCAAACTTTTCCTTGTCTTTTCTCGCGCCGAACAAACCGTATATTTCCGTTCCGAGAAGAGCCGTTCCCTTAAACACGCAACCGAGCCCCATAGTTACCGCCTCGCCGATAATGACAGCGGCAAGACCTATGACTATCGCGCCCCTGCCCATATTTATATCGGCAAAGCCCTGATACTGACATAACAGCGCGCCCGAGAGCGCAACGAGTCCGTTTGAAATCATAAGCGCGATTATTTTGTTTACGTCCGTGTTTATGCCCTGCGCTTTCGACATCTCTTTGTTACAACCCGTCGCTCTTATGGAGCAACCGCGTTCCGTGCCGAAAAACCAGTACAGCAGAAATATAACAACCGCCGTTACCGCAAACATTATGCCTATCGCCTCGGCTATTTTAAGTTGAGTTATTATTACGTGAAGATTTCTCGCGTTTACGCTGACGTTGGATTTCCCGACGGTTATTTTTAAGTTAACCGACCAGAGCATTAACTGCGTGAGTATGCCCGACATAACGGGCGGTATGCCGAAAAAGGTATTTAAAAGTCCCGTAACGAGTCCCGCCGCCGCGCCCGCAAGAAGCGCGCACAACATAGCGAGCCATATATTCGTTCCGCCGTTTACGAGCATAGCGCAGACTACCGCGCCCGTACAAAGAGATCCGTCGACTGTCAGATCCGCAAAATCGAGAATTTTGTAAGTTATGAACAGCCCTACCGCCATAACCCCCCATACAAGTCCCAAAGCGATAGCCCCGGGAAGAGAGTTTATTATAGTTAAAAACATATATATCCCCTTATTTGGTTTCTATCGCCACGTACTTTTCGGGAACGGTTATTCCTAATTCGTCGCAGATTTCTTTGTTGTATTTGTATTGCGGTGCGGTATCGTAAGCGATTGCCGTTTCGGATATTTTTGCTTGTCCGAGCAAAATCTCGGACGCCATTTTTCCCGTTACCACGCCTAGGTTGTAGTAACTTATGGAAAGAGTAGCCACTCCGCAACCTTTGCAGGTACCCTCTTCACCGCATATCAAGGGAATCTTTTTAGGACGGCATATACTGTCTATCACGCCCGTGTTGGAAGCCGCCGTATTGTCCGTAGGAATATAAAGCGCGTTGCACTCGCTTACCGCTTTCGTTACGACGGCGGATATATCGTTGGAATCGGTAAATCCGTACTTTACCGTCGTTAAAGACTTTGCTTCGAGATATTCTTTTATCTTGTTTACCTGAAACAGCGAATTTGCTTCCGCCGTACAGTACAGTAACCCTATTTTTTTAGCGGACGGAATAAGTTCCGTAAACATATCCGCCTGTTGGTCGAGAGGCGCGAGGTCGCTCGTTCCCGAAACGTTTCCGCCAACCGTACCCGTGAAGTTTTTAATATTCAAAGCGTCGCCGTAGTCCGTAACGGAAGTGCCTAAAACGGGAATCGTTTCCGTTGCGTTTGCGGACGCTTGAAGAGCGGGCGTCGCGTTAGCCATAATAAGGTCTACTTTCGCCGAAACGAACTTGTTTACTATGACACTGCACGTACCGCTGTCTCCCTGCGCGTTCTGCAAATCGAACTTAACCGTTTTACCCGCTTTTTTAAGTTCTTTTTCCAAAGCGTCTTTAAAGCCTTGCGTAGCCGAGTCGAGCGCGTCGTGGCGCGTCAACTGACAAATGCCTACCGTAAAGTCCGCCGTCTTTCCGCAAGCGGTAAACAAACCGCATACCGACAAAGCCATAACAGCCGTAACAATCAAACAAATAACCTTTTTCATAATCCTTCTCCTTTAACCGCCGTTCAAAACCTTTTGTCGCGGTTACGTAAAAAAAAGACTTACCGACGAACGATAAGTCTTAATTACCCGATTTTTAAAGCAAACAAAAACTATCGTAGTCAATTATTAACTAAGACCGAAAAAGTAAAAGTAATAAAATACGAAGTTTACTTTTTTCATAGTTTGCTCTCCTTGTTTTTCATATATTACACCATTTCGCCGTACTTGTCAACGGATTTAAAAGGCTTTTTTGATTTTTTACCCGCAAAATATCACAGCCCGTATTCTTCTTTTATTTTATCGAGTTCCGCTTTCCATACGTACTTGTCCGCGTCGCTCGGCATTCTCAAATCCCCTCTCGGCGATAATGCCACCGAACCTATTTTAACCCCGTCCGGCATACACGAACGCTTGAATTGCTGAGAGAAAAATCTGCCGTAAAAATTGTTAAGCCACTTGAAAATCTCTTCTTTCGTAAAATCTCCTTTAAACGCGTAAACGGCTATTCTGAATATCTTTTTCGGGGTAAACCCGCACCGCGCGTAATAATACAAAAAGAAATCGTGAAGAATATACGGTCCTACTACGTCTTCCGTTATCTGCGATATTTTGCCGTTCTCGGGCGGAATGAGTTCCGGGCTTACGGGCGTTAACAGAATGTCGTTAAGGGTATTTTTAAGTTTCGCCCTCGAATTGTCGGCAACGTATTTCACAAGGTATTTTACAAGCGTTTTGGGTACGGTTGCGTTTACGTTGTACATACTTATATGGTCGCCCGAATAAGTACACCAACCCAAAGCCGATTCGCTCAAATCGCCCGTACCGACGACGAATCCTCCCGTTTTGTTGGCGATATCCATTAAAACCTGCGTTCTTTCTCTCGCCTGACAGTTTTCGTAAGTAACGTCTTTTACTTTTTCGTCCTGTCCTATATCTTTAAAATGCCGGAGAACGGCTTTTTTTATATCTACCTTTTTAAGAGTTACCCCAAGAGATTTCGCAAGGCTTACAGAATTGCAAAACGTTCTGTCCGTCGTGCCGAAACAAGGCATGGTTACGGCTATTATTTCTTTTCTGTCTTTACCGCATAAATCGAACGCCTTTGCGGTAACTATCACCGCAAGAGTGCTGTCAAGCCCGCCCGACAATCCTATCACCGCGCTTTTCGCGTTGGTATGAACAAGCCTTTTTTTAAGCGCGTTGGCTTGCATCGTCAAAATGAGTTCCGCCCTTTCGGTAACGTCCTTTTCGCTTGACGGAACGAAAGGCGTTTTGCATATTTCACCCTCTAAAAGGGTGTCCGTAACGCCTATATCGAAAAATATTTCTTTTACGGGGAAAATCGGCATATCGTAATTGAAATGCTTGTTTCTTTCAAAAACGAGTTTATTCAAATCTACTACGGCGGTTGCCGTTTCAAACGCGAAAGGCTTGCCTTCGCCGACTATTCTGCCGTTTTCCCCTATGAGAGTATGCCCCGAATATATCACGTCCGTAGTCGACTCTCCCGCTCCCGAGTTGGCGTAAGCGTATGCGCAGATAAGTTTTGCCGACTGCGACGAAACGAGTTCTTTTCTGTATTCCGCTTTACCTACGAGTTCGTTTGAAGCCGACAGATTGAGAATAACCGTCGCGCCGTTCACCGCAAGGTTTACCGAGGGCGGAACAGGCGTCCACAAATCTTCGCAAATCTCTATGCCTATTTTAAGCGACTGCATATCTTTTGCCGAGAAAAGAAGAGCGTTTGAAAAAGGATATGCCTTTCCGTCGAAAATTATCTCTTTATATTCTTTCGGCGCGGGCGCGAAAACCCTTTTCTCGTAAAACTCCGAATAATTGGGTAAATACGTTTTGGGAACAAACCCCAAAATCTCTCCGTTACAAACGGCAACCGCGACGTTGTATATAAGCGAGCCGAATCTTATCGGCGCGCCTACGGTTATAAACGCTTTTATTCCCTTTGAAAACTCCCGTATCTCTTTTATTGCGTCCTTTGCGGAATCGAGCAGAGTTTCGTCGTAAAACAAATCTCCGCAAGTATACGCCGTTAAACACAATTCGGGGAAAACCATAACTTTCACCCCCTTTTCGTATAACGTTTTTATCTCTTCTTTTACTTTATCGACGTTATATTTTGTGTTTGCGACTTTTACTTCCGCGGTGCACGCGCCTATTTTAATAAATCCGTCTTTCATTTTTCACCTTTTTAACGATTTTGTCTGTTTTTGCGTTTTGAAAATCACGTTTTTATCGATTTTTTGCGATTTTGGCAATTTTTACACTTTTAAAGAATGCGATTTTTGCCGTTTTTGTTATTTTCAACGATTTTCGTTATATATATTTTACACGTTTTATAAAACTTTTGCAACAAAAACAGCCGTCTTTTCAAACGGCTGTCAAAAATTATTCTTTAATAGTTCGATTATTATATTCCGATATCGGAAGTTTTTTTCTTGTTTAGTCTTCTACTATGATTCCTTTAAGCACTTTGCTTTCGTGTTTTAACCGAAGTTCCGTGTTTAAAATCTTTTTTCTTATTCTTATGGTTTTCGGGGTAACTTCCATAACTTCGTCGTCGTTTAAAAACTCCATCGCGTCTTCAAGTCCCATTTTTCTTGGCGTTTCGAGTCTTAAAGCGTCGTCGCTCGAAGAGGAACGGGTGTTGGTAAGGTGTTTTTTCTTGCATACGTTTACCACTATATCTCCCTCTTTCGGAGATACGCCTACAACCATACCCTCGTAAACTTCCGTGCCGGGAACGATAAACAAACTGCCTCTTCCCTGCGCGTTGAACAGTCCGTAAGTTACCGCTTCGCCCGTTTCAAACGCAACCAGAGAACCCGTCGAACGGCGGGGTAAATCTCCTTTATACGGTTCGTAACCCATAAACACGGTATTGAACACGCCTTCCCCTTTGGTGTTAGTCAAAAACTCGCTTTTATAACCGAAAAGTCCTCTTTCGGGTACGGAAAACTCCAACCTGATACGGCTTCCTATATTTTCCATTTGTATAAGTTCGCCTTTTCTGTCTCCCATTGCGGAAAATACCGAGCCGGTGCAATCCTGAGGAACGTCTACTACAAGCCTTTCCATAGGTTCGCATCTCACGCCGTCAATGTTTTTAAACAAAACTTTCGCCGGACCTACCTGAAACTCGTAACCCTCTCTTCTCATATTTTCTATAAGAATGGAAAGGTGCATTTCGCCTCTTCCGCAAACCCTGTAAGAATCGGCGGAGTCCGTGTTTTCCACCCTTAAAGACACGTCTTTCAACAACTCTTTGAAAAGTCTGTCGTGAAGATGCCTTGTAGTTACGTATTTGCCGTCTTTACCCGCAAACGGGCTGTCGTTTACGGAAAAAGTCATTTCTACCGTCGGTTCGCTTATCTTTACGAAAGGAACGGGTTCTACCGCCGTAGGCGAACATACGCTGTCGCCTATCGACACGTTTTCAAGCCCTGAAATACATATTATATCTCCCGCAATCGCGCTGTCTACCTGTTTTCTTTCAAGTCCGTCGAACTGATAAAGACTTATTATTTTTCCGCTACCCGTAACGGAAGAATTGTTGTAATTGCAAAGATGTACGTTGTCGTTTACCTTGCAAACTCCTCTTTCTATTCTTCCTATACCTATTCTTCCGACGTAGTCGTTGTAATCGATAGAGGAAATAAGCATCTGGAAAGGACCTTTATCGTCGACTTCCTGCGGGGGAAAATGGTTTATAATCGTTTCAAACAAAGGCTTTAAGTCTGTGCCTTCCTCGTCCGGGTTAAGCGTAGCCGTACCCTTTCTTCCCGAACAGAAAACTATGGGGCTTTCAAACTGCTCGTCCGTAGCGTTAAGGTCTAAAAGAAGGTCTAATATTTCGTCCTGCACTTCTTTTATTCTCGCGTCCGGTCTGTCTATTTTGTTTACTACGAGAATGAGTTTATGCCCGAGATCGAGTGCTTTTTGCATAACGAATCTCGTTTGAGGCATAGGTCCTTCCGCCGCGTCGATGAGAACTAGAACGCCGTTTACCATTTTCAAAACGCGTTCTACCTCTCCGCCGAAATCTGCGTGTCCCGGGGTGTCTACAAGATTGATTTTTATATCCTTATAATATACGGACGTGTTTTTGGCGAGAATGGTTATTCCTCTTTCTCTTTCTATATCGTTAGAGTCCATTACTCTGTCCGCGACCTGTTGATTTTCTCTGAATATTCCGCCCTGTTTAAGCATTTCGTTTACGAGCGTCGTTTTACCGTGATCTACGTGCGCTATTATAGCCACGTTTCTTAAATCGTTTCTTGTAATCACCGTTAATTCTCCTTACTTTCAAAACCCTCTTATTATTACACAAAAACACCGTTTTTGTCAACAATATTAAAAGGATAACGAAAATTGCGTTATCCTTTTTTTTCTATACTTTATTGTTCGTCTTTCTTCGCACCGCTGTTTCCGAGATAAGTACCGAAAGTTATCGTCTTTTTTCTCGGCGCGGAAGATCCCGACGGTCTGTTGTCGTACTTTTTAAAGTTTCCGTCTTTTCTGCCGCCTTTAAAGTCTTTCTTATATCCGTCTTTTCTCGGCGTATAAGGTTTCTTTACGTTGGGAACTATTATAACGTATCTGTTGGGTTCTTTACCCTCGCTCGTCGTGGTAACGTTTTCGCTGTTGGCAAGCGTGCTGTGAACGAGTCTTCTTTCAAACGCGCTCATCGGTTCGAGTTTAACGTCTCTTCCCGTTCTTACCGCTTTCTTTTCAAGATTTTTGGCAAGATTTATAAGCGTTGCTTCTCTCTTTGCCCTGTACCCCTCGCAATCGACAACAACTCTCTGATAAACCGCGTTACCCGTGTTTGCCACCGCACCCGCAAGGTTTTGCAAAGAATCGAGCATTTCGCCTCTGTACCCTATAAGGAACGCGGAGTTTTGCGAAACGAGTTCTATCTCTATTTTTTCGTCTTCTTTTTTAAGTTGTACGGCAACCGTTTGTCCCATTTTATCGAACAAACCGTCAAGGAAAGCCACCGCTTTTTCACCCGGCGTTTTTTTCGCTTCTACCGCAACCTTTGCTTTTATAGACTTAAACAAGCCTTTTACGGGTTCTTCCAAAACCGTTATTTCCGCATTTTCACGCGTTAAACCCAAATCTTTAAGACCTTCTTCTATTGCGTCTTCTACGGTTTTTCCCAAATACTCTTTTGCCATTTCTTACTCCTTTTTTTCTTTATCTTCTTCGATAATAGTTTTGCCTATTACGCGTTTGTCGTTACCTTTCGATTCATCTTTCTTTTTCATTTTGAAAGACAAATCGACGAAATAATTTATTATAAGCGTCGACGCGGTCGAGAAAAGCGAAGAAAATACGATGTATACAGAGAACGCCGTCGTGTACATAAACGCGAATATAGCCATTAAGATAGGCATTATTATCATCATCGTTTTCTGTTGTTTCGCGCCTCTTCCGTCTACGCTTTGAAGTTCGAGTTGCGCTTTCTGCGATTTTGTGGAAATAAACTGCGACAAAACGGATACGCCTATGGTAAGTATTACCATTATGAAATAACCGTTGGGCTGTTTCTTTTCTTTCGCCAAATCGTGAGTAATTTCGTTATAGTCGTTCTCGGTCATTTTAACCTGAGTTTTACTCTTTAATTTGCTCGCGCTCGAAAATACGGATTTTTCTATCGGGCTGTCGCTTATCCATATATTTTTAACCCACAAAAACCCTTCGTTTTCTTTTTTGAACTGATCCGCGGAGGCTTTTCTCTGTATAGTCTTTATATAATAAGTATATTTGTTTCTGTCCGCTTCCGTAGAGTTGTATTCGTCGTTATCGTCGCCCGCGAGAATTATATTTTCGTTGGCAATGTCTTCGTTTAACTTTTTAAACCCTTCGTCGTTATCTATCGCAGTGGTGTTTACTCTGAATCTTCTCGAATCTTCCGTTTCTTCGCCGTCCGTTATTTTATAAGTTATAACGTAATCGAGAAGTTTTTTGGCGTTATAAACGTATTTTTTCGTTCCGTCCGTTTCAGCCGTGTATGTTACTTTAAAGTCGTAATCCGTTTCGGTAGATATGACGTTTTTCTTAAAATAATAAGTTTTGCCGTTTTCGGGGGTTCCTATCGCGGTTTCTATAACGTCGTCGTTTACGGAAAAGGAATTGTTGTCTTTCGCTATAAGATAAACCTTTTCGCCGTCCGCCGTTTCGTAAAACACGCTTTCTTCTACGAAATTATCGTAAGCGACTCTGTTATAAGCCATACACATATCCGAATAGTATTTGGTATTCTGATAAATAGAATATTTATTGAATCCCGTCAGAACTATAAAGAAGAATACAAGCGTTATAAGAGTCGGCAGACAACCGCCTAGCATGGAATAACCGTTCTTTTTATACAAAGCGGTCATTTTCTGATTATATAACTGTTTGTTGTCCGCATATTGTTTTTGCAGTTTTTCGAGTTGCGGACGCATCTCTTCCATTTTCAAACTGTTTTTTCTCATCGATATTCTCGACCACACGTCAAGCGGAAGAGTTATGAGTTTTAAAATGAGCGTAAACAAAATTATTCCGAGTCCCATGCTCGAACATATTTTTATAATTGCTCCTATCGCGTCTACCAGCCATTTCCAACCGCCGGTATATTTCAAACTTTCAAAAATGCTTATCATTTTTTATATTCCTATTTCAGTACAGCCATTTTTTTACGCTTTTTTTATCGGGGACGGGATCGTACTTTCCCTTATGAAACGGGTTACACCTTAAAAGTCTGTAAAAAGTTAACGCGCTTCCTACTATAAAACCCCTTTTTATAATGGCTTCTATACAATACTCCGAACAAGTAGGCGTGTATATACAATTTCCGCCGAGTCTTTTGGATATGTGATTTTTATAAAATCGAAGTATTTTTATAAGTATTTTTTCTCTTACTTTATCAATCCGCTTTTTTTCAATAAACATTTCATTGATTTACAAAAATCTTCGTAATCGTAACTTTCTTCGACTTTCGGTAAAAAAACTATATGATAGTTACCCTCTATCTCGTCTTTAAAATTAAAAAAAGAAGCGCGGAGCAACCGTTTAACTCTGTTTCTCATAACGCTGCACCCGTGCTTTTTCGATACCGAGTATCCTATTTTTAAACCGTCGCTTTCAATATAAAGCAAGGTAAGATTCCGGGCATAAACTCTTTTTCCTTTTTTAAAAACTCTCTCGAAATCTTCCTTTCTTTTAAGCCTTATATCCATTTTTTTAAATCCGTTACGCGGACAACTTATGTCTGCCCTTGTTTCTTCTTCTTTTAAGAACGTTTCTGCCCGATTTGGACATCATTCTTTTTCTGAATCCGTGAACCTTGCTTCTTTGTCTTTTTTTAGGTTGATACGTTTGTTTCATTTTATTTTCCTTCCTTTTAGTTTTATTTGATTAAAGTCCGCTTACTATTTTATTATTTTTTTTTACGTTTGTCAATTAAATTAACCGTTTATTCTTAAAGGTAATACCAAATATAACGAATCCTCGTCGTCGGCGTCTTTTATAACGCATGGAGATATGGGACTGTTAAAGTTTAAATCTATCGTATTTCCGTCTATAAATCTTAAATAATCGGCTATATATTTTCCGTTGAACGCTATCGACAAATCTTTTCCTTCGAGATTTATATAAACGTTTTCCGTAATATTTCCTATATCGCTTTTAGCAGTCATCGTCATTACTTCTTCTTTTATATCCATTTTAACGAGAGTCGTTCTCTCTACCATAGACATAACCATAACTCTGTCGAGGCTTATTGCGAAAACCGTTTTATTGACGTTAACTTTGGTTATAAACTCTTTGGGAAGAATCTGCGTATAATTGAGATATTCCCCCTCTAACAGTCTTGTAATAATGGTGGTGTTTTCTATTTTTACCATCAAAGCGTTTTTCTTTAACACCACTGTTACGTCATCTTCTTTTTTGTCGAGAAGTCTTACTATTTCGGTAAGAGATCTTGCGGGAACAACCGCTTTGAAATTATCGCCTTTGCTTTGTACGAGTTTTCTTTTGGATATAGCCATTCTGAATCCGTCGAGCGCGACGCACTTGACGTAACCGTTTTCCACTTCTATAAGACAACCTTTTAATATCGGTCTGGTATCTTCGGTAGAAGCGGCGAAAACCGTTTTATTTATAAGTTCCACGAAGTTTTTTTGCGTAACGGTAAAACTCTTTTCGTTTATGTCTTTATCTATAATAGGATATTCTTCCGGATTATAAACGTTCATATAAGTAGAGTTTTCGCCGTATTTTATTTCCATTTTGCCGTCTTGCGTCAAAGATATTTCAACCTGTTCGTGTTCGAGTTTTTTAACGAAGTCGGAAAAATATTTACCTGGAACGACTGTTTCTCCCTCGTTTAATACGCTTGCGGATATTTTTTCTTCTATGGTAAGTTCTCCGTCCGTGGCAAGTATAACCACTTTGTCTTCTTTACCTATCGTGGTTATTTTAATACCTTCCAAAACGGGAATGGGTTTTTTAATTCCTATCGCCTTGCTTACTTTGAGTACGGCGTTTGCGAGATCCGTTCCTTCACAATAAAACTTCATTTTATGCACTCCTGACTTTTTTTCTTAAATTGTATATGATGATATTTTTATTTAATTTTAAGTAGTAGTTATTAGTAGTATGCGGTGAAAATGTAGATAACTTTGTTTTAGTTTAAAAAATAAAGTTTAAAACCGCAAGCATTTACCGACATAAATTATAATATAAAAAGGAATGACATACGGCGAACTAAGGAAGTGCTGATTAAATCGGGTATGCAGATTGCGCAGACAGATTTTTCGTCAGGCGGATGCCGCCCCCAGGATTGTA
>CAKQSC010000006.1 GCA_934271725.1 uncultured Clostridia bacterium | reverse complement strand
TATATCTTTTGCGGAAACCGTTTTGTTACCGCCGAAAAGTCTGTTTACGGCGTCGTTCATCGTTATTATTATATTTGATTTTTCCGCGTCTTGCCTTTGCAGTCTTTTAGATTTAAAGTTTCCCGCCCGAAACCCTTTTTTAAGCAAAGCCTTTCTCGCTTTCGGGTTTATGGGCGAGCCGTCTACCGCGCGTATTCCGCGCGAAATCACTTTGACGTTAAGCCCCGCTTTTTTTAATCCGGCACGCAACACGCAGGCGCACATAGGGCTCCTGCACGTATTGCCCTCGCACACGAACATAATCTGCATATCAGTCGCTCCTGCAAGCCTTCGAGAGCCTGTTGACTACCCCTAAAAGTATACCCGACTTATCTTTCGGTTCGACTCCTATTATTATATCCGCTTTCTTTTCGCCGTCAAGCAAAAGGTTGTACAGATTTTTTGCCATTTCTTCCGGCGTTTCGCCGAGATTGAGAACGTTTTTCACGCCGAGTTCGTCCGCCACTTTTTTTTCGCACAGAACGTAAGGCTTTTTTCCTTCCTTTTCCGTTTTTTCGTACAAACGGAGTATCTCGTCCGTCTGTTCTTCCGAAAACAAAGCCGTTTTGCAGTTGGGCGAATAGTGTTTATACTTAACGCCGGGGGATTTTACTCTGTCCCCCTCTTTATGTTCGGCTATTTCGCACGCGCCGACAATTCTTTCGACGTCCTCTTTCGTAACGTAACCCGGTCTTAAAATCCTCGGCACGTCGGCGGTTACGTCCAAAACGGTGCTTTCTATTCCCACATTGCATCTTCCGCCGTCGAGAATAAGTTCTATTTTACCGTTAAGGTCGTTATACACCTGCCCTGCCGTAACGGGGCTTACGTGCTTGCTTACGTTTGCCGACGGCGCGACTACGGGCGCGTCTATATACTTTAAAAATCTTTGCGCGCCTTTATGAGAAGGAACTCTTACGGCAAGCGTATCTCCTCCCGCGGTCGCTTCTTTGCACACTACGCCGAGGCTGTCGTAAACCATCGTAAGCGGTCCCGGCAAAAAGGCTTTTTTCAAGTCCTCGACGTAATCTTCGTTTACCTTTACGAGCCTTGTTATATCGTAATCTTTATGCACGTGAGCGATAAGCGGATTGTCGCCCGGTCTGCCCTTTACCTCGTATATTTTGCTCACCGCGACGGGATCCGTCGCTATCGCGCCGAGACCGTAAACCGTTTCCGTCGGAAACGCCACCACGCCGTGGTTTAACATTATGTTTTTGGCGAGAGCAAGACTCTCGCCGGTTATTTTCATTATTTTTGTTTCCATACGCTTTTAATTGCCGAACAGTTCGTCGTCTATATCGACTTTTTCGGGCGCGGAACGCTTATACTCGCGTTCCTTTTCTTCGGTTGCGGGAACGTATTCTTCGCCCTCTTCTTTCTTTACGGGCGCGTCTAAAAGTCCGTCCTGACGCGCTTCGTTAAGTTCAACGAACTTTGTGCAGTCGCCCCTGAAATACAACTCTATTTTGCCCGTAGGTCCGTTACGATGCTTTTCTATGAGTATTTCCGCAACGTTTTTCTTGACGGTACCCGCAAGCAAATCCTTGTCGCTCGCCGTCTTGTCGGGGCGGTGAATGAACATAACTATATCCGCGTCCTGCTCTATCGCGCCCGATTCTCTCAAATCGGAAAGTTGCGGACGTCTGCCACCCTGTTGTTCGTTCGCACGGGATAATTGCGACAGCGCGAGAACGGGTACGTTTATCTCTTTTGCGAGAATCTTCAAACTTCTCGAAACTTCCGAAACTTCGTTCTGTCTGCTGTCGTTGCCCCCTCGTCTTCCGCTTGTCATCAACTGCAAATAGTCGATAACCACGAAATCGAGTCTGCCGTATTTTCTCTTTATTCTTCTGCACTTCGACAACATTTCGACGGGGGTTATAAGCGAACTGTCGTCTATGAATATTTTAGACGACTCTATTTCTTTTCTCGCCGCGATAAGTCTTAACCATTTGTCTTTGTCGAGTTTGCCTTTCGTGGCGTCTTCCATACTGACGTTGGCTACCGAACAAAGCATTCTCTGAACGAGTTGTTCTCTGCCCATTTCGAGAGAGAATACAAGACATACCCTGTCTTTGTCCGCAAGAGCGATGTTTTCCAAAATATTGAGCGCGAAAGATGTTTTACCCACCGCCGGACGCGCCGCGAGTATCATAAGGTCGGTATTATGTACGCCGTTAAGGTTTGCGTCGAGGTCCTTATACCCCGTGCTTGCTCCCCTGAACGCGTTTTTGTCTTTCGTAACCGCGTCGAACCGCTCGACAACTTCCGGCAAAACGTCCGTTACCGCAACGACGGTACTCGTATCGTTCTCTTTGGTTATATCGAAAATCGTCTTTTCGGCAAAGGAAACGGATTCTTCCGCCTCGCTTCCCGAAAGAGATTTTTCTATTATGTCGTTCGCGCCTCTTATAAGTTTCCTTAAAAGGCTGTCTCTCTTTACTATTTGAAGATAATATCTGTAATTCGCGGTAGACGGAATTATTTTCGCAAGTTCGGTTACGTAAATTATACCGCCGACCTGCGAAAGTTTGCCCGTACGTTCGAGTTCGTCCGTAACGGTTACGAAATCTATCACCTTGTTAGACGTAGCAAGGTCTTTCATCGCCTGATAAATGGTGCGGTGAGCGTCCGTATAAAAATCGTCCGTAGTAAGGGCGGAAAGTATGTCCGTCTGCGAATCGTTGTCCAAAAGCATCGCCGCGAGAACGGACTGTTCCGACTCTAAATTGTGCGGTACTTCGTTGGGAAGTTTTGCCATAGTTTTATTTCCTTAAAATCAGTTCAACGCTTTGAATTCCGCCAAAGTGTTTTTAAACAGTTCCATTGCCTTGTCGAAAGGCTCTTTCTTCGTAAGGTCTACGCCCGCAATCTTCAAAAGGTTTACGGGGTTATCCGAGCCACCGCTCGAAAGGAAAGCGAAATAGTCTTTTACCGCCTTTTCTCCTTCGGTGAGTATTCTGTTTACTATCGCCATCGCGCTGATTATGCCCGTAGCGTATTTATAAACGTAAAACGCCGTGTAGAAATGGGGTATTCTCGACCATTCGTAAGCAATTTCGTCGTCCGAAACGACGCCGTCGCCGTAATATGCTTTGTTAAGTTCGAGATACTTCTCGTTAAGCGCTTTCGTCGTAAGAGGCATACCCTTTTCGCACATATCGTGAGCGATATATTCAAACTCCGCAAACTGCGTCTGACGGAACAAAGTCGTTCTTATCATTTCCATAAGATAGGAAAGTATATATTTTTTGACTTTTTCGTCTTTTTCCGTTTTGAGAAGGTGCATAACGAGCAACATTTCGTTTACCGTGCTTGCTACTTCCGCAACGAATATTTTATAATCCGCTTTCGCGTAAGGCTGATTTTTCGAGGAAAAATAAGAGTGCATGCTGTGCCCGAGTTCGTGCGCTATCGTAAACACGTCGTGCGTGGTGGGCTGATAGTTCAAAAGAACGAACGGGTGAACGCCGTGAACGCCCATGCTGTACGCTCCGCTTCTCTTGTTTTCCGTTTCGCAAACGTCTATCCACCCCTCCGTCATAGCCTTTTTCAAAAGCGTCTGATACTCTTCTCCGAGAGGTTTAAGTCCTTTGAGAACGATTTCGCAAGCCTCTTCGTAACTTACCGAAATATCCGCGTTTTCGACGACGGGAACGTACATATCGTACATATGCATTTCGTCAAGCCCCAAAGCCTTTTTCTTTTCTTTTATATATTCGTGCATTACGGGGAATCCGTCGTGCACGGCGTTTATAAGGTTGGTGTAGACTTCGGGAACGACGTCCTCGCCCGAAAGCGCCTTATCGAGGCAGGAATCGTATTTTCTCACCCTTGCAAGAAACACGTCCTTTTTCACGCTACCGTTATAAACGGAAGTAATCGTGTTGGTGAAATCCATATAAGATTTATAGTACGCTTTAAAGGTTCTTTCCCTTAAATCTCTGTCTTTGTCCTGCATTAAAAGCCCGTAAACGCCGTGGCTGAGTTTTATTTTTCCGCCTTTGCCGTCGTCTATTTCGGGCATGGGCAAATCTGCGTTGTCTATTTTCATAAACGCGTCCTGAAACTGTCCGTAAACCTCACCGCCGAGCGCGATAACGTTTTCCGCTTCTTTGCCGAGAACGTGTTTTTTGTCCTTGATTATTCCCGAAAGCATATAGTCGTAATCGGAAAAATCGGGGTTCTTTACGAGCGAAAGAAGTTGCTCGTCCGAAAGCGCGGTAAGTTCGGGAACGACGAAAGAGGTAGACGCGTCGAACTTGACGAGAAGCCCCCTTACCCTTGCCATCATAGAATCGTAATCGGGGTTGGAAAGATCCGTATCGTGAAGAAGCATCGCATAGCAATAAACTTTTTCGATGACTTTCATTATTTCGTCCTGCTTACGAAGATATTCGAGCAGAACTTTCGGATCGCCGAGCCTGTTTTCGTACGACGACAAATCGGAATTGTCCGCTATGTATTTCAAATCTTTTTCCCATTCGCCCGTCGAGGGGTAAATGTCTTCCGTATGCCACAAATATTTCTTTTCTACTTCACTTCTTTTCATTCGTTTTCTTCCTCCAAAACTATTTCCTTTTCTTCGTGTCCCGTAATTTCATAAGACAAAAGTACGTTTCCTTGCGTTACGAACTTTACCGTATCGCCTTTGTCGAACTTCGGCAACGGCTTTTCGACGTCTGAAAGTACGTTTCTTTTATAATATTTTTTCTTTTTGTCGAACCAGGAAAGAAACACAAGCACGTTGAATTCGCAACCGTCCTTTATGTCCGTTCCTCCGACGCCGTAATATATACATTCGGTTGTTTCTTTAAGTCCCGTCTGCAACGCTTTCGTCAGTTTGTAATACGCTTTCGTGCGTTTGTTTTTTATTCCGAGATAGACGAAAGAGAAAAAAACTCCCGCGAAACTTATTGCCGAATTTATTAAAATCAAGGGCGTTTTAAGAGGCGTTGCGTAAGGTTGCATGGTGTATATCACAAGCACCGCCACGCACGCGCAAAGCAAAACCCCTATTATCGCGAAATATATTCCCAGAACCTTTTTGCGTTGTTTCAGGGCATTCGTAAAATCCTGTTGTTCGTAAACGTCCGTCATTTGCTTTTACTCCTTTTTGTAATCCGTTCTTACGTGTCTGTACCCGTCCGTCGTTTTATAATACAACTCGTATCTGTCCTCGTACTCCGCCATAAAATAAGACGGGTTTTGTTTAACTACGGAATATACGGGGTATACCTTTTCTTCTTTTTCTTTTATCCGTTTCTTTTTTTGCGGTTTTTCGGGTTTTTCGGCAAACTCTTCCGCGGGCTCGTCTTTAACGTCTTCCCTTTCGACTATATTTACGTTAGACGCACGTTTGTCTTTCTTTTTGCTTCTTCCTATGCCGAGAAGAGAACATACCGTCGCCACCACGGCGTAAGCGATTAAAATCGCGCCGACTATGTGATACGCCGTAAACGCCCACGTTCCTTTTTCAAAAACGTTCCATATAAGATGCACTATTCCGCCGATAACCGAATAAACGAACAGCGGTCCGAGATGCAAAAGCGAAAAGACGACGTATACCGTTTTCGCGAGAAAACGCATAATCCCCTCGATTATTCCCCATATAAGTCCGACACCTATTTTCATCAGCCGTTCCCCTTACAAGATTTGCCCTGAAAGAATGACCTTACGGGCGAAATTATCTTTTTTACGGTAAACGTGGTAAACTTTCTGCAACTCACCGCCCACTTCGGCACGACCGCGACGATATTTTTCTTGTCCGTCGTTCCGTAATGACGGCTGTCGTAACTGTTTGTTACGTTATCGCCTATATAAAAGATTTGATTTTCGCCTATAACCGTTTCTTCGCCTTCTTTAAAAAATCCGCCGTCGAGCCCGCCCGACAACACCGCATCCGACACGAGCGAAAACTCGCTTTCGCCATGCTTTTTAAGGTACAGCCCGTCCGCGCGGAAAACCACGGTATCGCCCGCGGTGGCTATAAGCCGTTTTATAAGATAAGCGTATTCGGCTTTACCCTCTTCGTCCGTACCCGTGATTTTTACCTTGTCGATAACGATTATGTCTCCGCGCCTCGCTTTCGCCTTTTTGGAAGCGACCACGACGTCACCGTCGTTAAGCGTCGAATACATAGACGTTCCGCTTACTTCGACGCGCATGAAAACCACGTTGTTGATTATAAGCATCAACACGAGCAAAACTATTATTACGGCGAAGATAATATACATTACCGTTACGCCTTTTTGCGGATTAGTTCTCTTACCCATCTTCTTTTACGGAAATTATTTCCTTTATCATCTTTTTTAATGCGACCGCGTCCGCCCATATTTCGTGTCCGCACTTTTCGCATTTCAGTTTATAGTCGGAACCTATTCTCGAAATAGTCCACGTATTCCCTCCGCACGCGTGCGGTTTTCTGCTTTTTATTCTGTCGCCGACGTTATACATAAGTTCACCCGTATTGTACCATAATCCGCGATTTTTTTAAAGTGAAAATCGCTAAATCCACAAAATATTGTTAAAAAGGCACTCCTCGTCGTACGTTATGATAAGCGCTTCCACGTTTTTATAACTCGTAAGAGGTAAACGGTCTTTGTCAAAACACCTTTTCGCGTCCACTATCACGTTAACCCATACTTTCGACGGTTGAAGTTTTATCGTATAAGAATATCTTCTCTCTTTCGGCGTGTTTACGTTTTCGGCGTAACCTACGGTAAGCGTCGCGCCGTTCTTTGCGTATACGTCCGCCATCAAAGACATTCCGTCGCCCGGTTTGTTTCTTCCCGAGCCTACCTTATACGTTTTAAGCCCGTTTTCGGAAGTTATACCGTATAACTTAAAAGGACCTTTCTTTTTAACCACTTTGTCCTCTTCGTCCAAAAGAGTGGCGTAAGCGAGTTTTTCTTTTTTAAGTTCGGGAATGAAAGGAACGAATTCGCTGTCCGAATCGTAAACTATTCTTTCCGACTCTTCCGCGCCCTTTTCGTTTTCGTCAAACCTTACCGCCGTTATACCGGAAGAAAGCGCGAGTCCGTCTTCGGTTTCCTTTTCCGCTATGAAAAACGCGTATTTCGAGTCTCCCTGCTTTTTATAAATAAACTTTCCGTCGCTACCCGAAAGTTCTTCCCAGTACCTCGACGAGGGATTTATTCTTCCCTGACTTGCGAACACTCTCGTTTTTTCTCCGTCCTCCGCGACAACGGTTATACCGTCTTTGCCCGCCTGCGTTCTGATTTCCGGCATATCCGATTTTTTAATCTCTTTGCCGTCGAACCTGAGTTTTATATACCGTTCGACGTTATCGAACGCCTTTTCGTCGAGATAGCAGTCGGAGCCTATTACGTAATAAGCGCAAGCGTCGTCGGAAGGCGTTCTTATCAAAGTATCGACAGCCCTGTCCGCATCGAAATCGGGGTTGTTGGTTTCGCTCACCGTCATAACGGGTACTTTAACCTGTTTTGCGTAAGTCTGCGCGTCGAAACACGAAACGTATCTGTAAACGTTGTCGGTAAACTCCGGTTCGTTATCCTCGCCGTATTTAAACTTGCCCTTATAAGTTTCCCAACCGACGCCGTTAATCATACACGCGCAGGTAAGCCTTTTGTCTATCGCAACCGTTTTCCACAAAAGATTCGCCCCCGCGTCGGTACCTAAAACGCCGACTTGTTCAAACCCTTTTTTAAAAAGAAAATCCACCGCGTAAAGAGTAGAGATAACCCACTCGTACCAACACGTTTTTCTGCAATCTTCCGGCACCGCGTATAAAGATTTTTCCGCTTCCGAAAACCTTGCGTAAGATATTTCGTCGGGATATTCCGTTTTATAAGTGGTAAGCGCGGAAGAATACGCGTCTATACCCATAACGGCAATACCGAGATCTTTTGAAAGGTGTTTCAAAAAGTTCTCCTTTACGGGGTCTTTCATATTGCCGACGACCAAAAGAGCGTTTTTTGCCTCTTGTTTTTCGGGAGTCAGCATACTCGCGAATATTTTTACGGTATTGCCCTCTTCCGTTTTTCTGCCGTTGAAATAAAATCTTATCAGTTTTAACCCGTCGGCGGATACGTCGAGAATAAGTTCTCCTTTACCGTCGCTTTCGACGTTTATATCGTTCCAAAGATTCGCGGAAGTAAATATACGATTTTCCATTCGGACTTTCCTCTATATTTTCTTTTACAGTTATTATATCATAATACTGCGATTTCGTCCAAAATATTTTCGGTTTATACGTAACTTTTATTTAAAATAGCCCTTATTTTTACGAAAATTGCCAAAAAACTCTTGATTTATTCCCCTTTTTATTATAATATGAAACGGTAACCGCAAAAAACAAGCGGTTCCGGAGTAAATATGTCTGTATGCGGTTTTTCAAAAGAATATTTTTCAAAGTCGGTAACGAGCGTCGATAACGGGTTTATTTCTCAATACGTTCCCCTCGCTTCCGGCGACGCCGTAAAGGTTTACCTTTACGGACTTTCCGTTTGCCAAAGCGGAATAGAACTCACCCTTAAAGAGTTTGCGGAAGGCGTCAATCTGACGGAAGAAGCGGTTAAAGACTGTTTCAGGTTCTGGGAAGAGTTCGACCTTGTGAAAATCATTTCGGACGAACCCTTGTTCGTTACCTTTTTACCGCTTGCGTCGGGCGCGGGCAAACCGCGAAAATACAACCACGAAAAGTACACGGCGTTTTCAAAAGATTTGCAGTCGCTTATCACGGGGAGAATGATTTCCACCAACGAGTTTACGGAATATTACAATCTAATGGAAGTTTATTCCATAAAACCGGACGCTATGCTTATGATAATCAAGTATTGCATAGACCTTAAAGGAAACGACATAGGCTACCGCTACATTTCGCAGGTAGCAAAAGATTTCGGCGCGAAAAAACTCGTAACCGCTTCCGCGATAGACGAAGCCCTTTCTTCTTATTACGACAAAAACAACGACGTCGTCTCCGTTCTCGAAGCGTCGGGAATTACGAGAAAACCGGAAATAAAAGACTCCGAACTGCTTGAAAAATGGCAGAAAATGGGTTTTACGCTTTCCGTTATTCTTTACGTCGCAAAGACTTTGAAAAAGAAAGATATTCAGAAGTTGGACGATTTTATAAACGAGTTATACTCTTTGCACAAGTTCGGCGAAAAGGAAATCGCCGAATATATAAAACAAAAAGACGAACGGTATAAAAACACCGCGGTAATTGCGAAAACGCTAGGCAAATATATAGAAGTAATCGCCCCGTATGCCGACAATTTTACGGCAAAATGGTACAATTTAGGTTTCTCTCCGAACGCTCTCGAAACGGTTGCCAAATATTGTTTCAACGAAAACAACCGCTCGTTTGAGGCGATGGATAAAGTCGTATGCGAACTTGCCGAAAACGGCTATATAACGGACGAAGGACTTTCGCAATATTTTAAGTCGACAGCCAAAGAAACGGAGTTTATTCAACACGTACTCGACGTAACGGGCACAAAACGTTCGGTTACGGCGTGGGATAAAAACAATTACAAAATCTGGAAGAGTTGGAACTTTACGGACGAGATGATTGAAATAGCGTCTGAAAAAGCGGTGGGAAAATCTTCCCCCATACCCTATATAAGCGCGATTCTCGGTTCCTGGAAAAACCAAAATATGTTCACGCCCGAATCGGTAGGCGTAGTAAAAGAAACAGTCCCGTCGAACGCGGAACTGCTTGCGAAAGAACTTAACGAAACGCGTAAAGACAACTACGACAAACTGTATCTCGAAAGCAAGAACTTCAAGCGTTGCGAGGACAGGCTCCCCGCAATAGAACTCGAACTCGCGTACGCCGAATACGACCGCGACGAAGAGAAAATACAAACGCTTGCGAAAGAAAAAGAAGAACTCGTTTCTTTACGCGAAAAAACGCTTAAAAAACACGGCTTTACGTCCGAGGACGTCCTTAAAAGATAACACCGTTATCCTAAAAAAATCAAACGCTCGTCGAAAGACGGGCGTTATCTTTTTTATTTTTTCGACAGTCTTACAACCGTCTCGACGTGTTTTGTCATAGGGAACATATCGTAACCGTGTACGTACGTAAGGGCATATCTGCCGTTGTTCGTAGCCTCGATATAAACGGGCGTTTCTTCCGCGCTTTCGTATTTTGTTCCTCCGCACTCTTTGCCGTTGTAAAAAGGCATAAGCGTTCCGTTTAAAAGACCTTTTTCTTCACATTCGGCAAAGTATTCGGCGTTCTTTTTTATTTCGCCGTTATCTTCCGTTACAAGCGTTTCGGTAAGCAGTCCAACGTCCCTTGCAAGCGTCGCGGGGTTGCACGAAACGTAAACTATCGTGTCTATTCCGCTTTTTTTGATAACGTCGATAAGACTTTTATCAAGCCCTTTTCTGGGCGGATCGACGACGAGCGTAACCTCCTCGCCCTCTTTTTTCAGTTTGTCGATAAGTTCCGGCAAAACCTTTTCGCATTCGGCGTTGATATTCTCCATAACGCCGTCGAGCCCGTTGAGTTCTTTAAGCCTGTCCGCGCAGTCAACCGCTTCTTTAACGCACTCTATGCCTATCGCTTTTTTGCTTCTTTTCGCAAGCATTGCGGTCATTATGCCCGCTCCGCTATAAGCGTCTATAACGACTCTTTTTCCGTCCGAACCGGCAAGTTCCGCAACTTTATCGTAAAGTTTTTTACAAACGGAATCGTTTACCTGAAAGAAACTTTCGGGACCGAACTCGAACTTCAATCCGCAATAAGTACCTTTCATTTTTTCGGGACCGTACAACAAAACGAACTTATCGCCGAAAACGACGTTGGTATCGGCGGAATTGACGTTGACGTACAAAGACATTTCCCTGCACACCTTTTTCAATTCTTCGATAAGATAATCGACGTGCGGAAGGTTTTTGTCCGTCGCAACCACGGTTATAACGAACTTCGCGTCCATTTCACGCACTACGATATGCCTTAAAAGCCCGCTACGGGCAAACTCGCTGTAACCCTTTACGTTATATTTTTCTATGTAATCTTTAAAAACGGATATTATCGCTCCCGCCCATTCTTTGTTTATGGGGCAGTCGTCGACGGGAACTATTCTGTGCGAGTTTACCGCAAAAAAACCTACCTTCGTACCCTTTTCCGTTTCCGCAACGGGAATCTGCAACTTGTTTCTGTAATTATATTTATCGTCTCCGCAGGACACGGATACGGGTTTTACGGAAACGAACGCGTTTTTGGCAAAACAGTCGCTTATCGTTTTTCCTTTTATTTTAAGTTGCTCTCTGTAAACGAGATGTTGCAACTGACACCCACCGCATTTACCGAACGCGGAACATCTGGGGCGAACCCTTTCTTCCGCCGGAGCGCATATTTCGTACGCCTTTGCAAAAGCAAACTTTTTTTCCGTTTTTAATATCTTATATCTGATTTTTTCGCCCACCAACGCACCCGGAACGAAAATAACCTGACCTTCCTTTTTGACAATACCCTCGCCGTTAGAGCCGATGCTCTCCACAACGCCGACGTATTCTTCGTTTTTTTCTACCATATTCTCCTCATTTGACTATACGTGAAAGATACCTGTCGATAAATCCCTGCATGCGATTCACACAAAAGTCAAACATCAAGTAAAAAACAACCGCAACCACGCCGAGTATATACCAAATATTTCTATCCACCCATTCCCATATATTTCCGGGATTAAGCCCGAAAACGTAAACGCATATCCAGTAAACGAAATAAAACGCGCCTATGCACCAGACGCATTTAATCGCGTGGGCGACGTATTTGTTCACGTTAAACCTTTTGAACAGAGCGTTCACCACGGGGTACGCCCCCGCAAACGCAAAATACGCCATATAAATAAACTTCTGTATTACCATTCCGCTAAGCAGAAAGGCAAGCGCACCGCCCACGAGGTACGCAAGAAAACTTCCTACGTACGACTTTCTGTAAAGAGGCAACATCAACGCCACGGTAGACACCGCAAGCATAAACACGTCCGCCACCTCGAAATAAGCCCCTATCGTGAGAAAAAGGGCCACGAAAGCCGACGATATAGCGGACAACGCTATATCTTTACTTTTCATTTATCTGCAACCCCCGCACAGACAACTCGATAAACAGTCCGCGCAGATAGCCGCCTGACAGCACGTGCAGGCGTCGTTGCAACCGTCGCTACCCATCTGCCGATCGTCGTTCATATTCATATCGTTAAACGATTGATTGTTGCCGGCTTTTGCGTTCGTATTCGCGTTATTGTCGTTATCGCCGTGATTGTGTTTTGCCGTTTTGTTCGACATAAGTTTTTCGTAAGCGGAAGAATACTTCGGCTCGTCGGGGTTCATGCTTTTCGCTATCTCCAACTGTTTCTGACACTCGTTCATCCATTTTTTTCTGTGATAAAGCATAGCCTGCACGTAATGCCATTCCGCGTCGCGTTCGTCAAACCCGTCCAGTTTTGCCTGCGCGTCGGAAAAATTACCCGCGTTTATCATACCTTCTATTTCTTTATACAACGCTTCTCTGTTTTCGTCCATTTTAACCTCTTTATTGTTCGTATTTACGGAATATCTCGTCCGTTTTTTTCGGCATGCCCGAAAGTAATATGTTTTTCACCAAATCGGCGTTGAACTTAAAACTTATTTTTTCCGTATTTTCTTTTATTCCGTCAAGAACGGAACGGAAAATAAACTTTATTTCTTCGCCGTTTTTCTTTATCAGTTCTTTGCCGTTTTCGCTTTTATATTCAAAGTAAAACGGGTTGTAACTCTTTTTCTTTACGTCTTTGTCGTAGTCGTCGAGCGCGTCGATTATATATATCCACTTGCCTATAAAATAACACAGTTCGCCCAACTCTTCGGTATAAAACTCTTCCGTTAAGGCTTTCGCGCATCTTTTTACGAGATTCGCGAACGGATCCGCCGACATATCTACGGAAGGCGTTTGTTTTTCTTCGATAACGGCAAGCGTTTCCGTTTCTTCCGCCACGATTCCGTCGAGCAGCGGCTCTTTCTTTTTTGCCTTTTTATACGCTTTTTTAAACAACTTCGTCGCTATTTTAGCCTTACCGTCGTCCTTTACGCTGTCTTTCAACTTATAATACGCAAGTATGGTGTTAAGGCAACCTATTCTTAAATCGAGCGGTGTAACTTCCGTCATAGGTCTTTTGCGGAACGGGTGAATGACGCAATGCTGTTTCGTTATTTTGACGTCAACGCCCGTAACGTTGTGAAAAAGAGCGGAAAACAACACCACGTCGTACGAAAGAGCGTATCTGCCCCTTTCGCCCGAAACCTTTTTTATCGCCTTGCAAGTACCGCAATAAAGGCTTTTGTAAAGGGCGTTGTCTTTCATATAAAGGTTTGGAATATCCGTTCTTATATACCCGAACATCACGTCATCTCCGACAGAAAATCATAATTTTACGGTTCCATTGTAACATATTCGCCCGAAAAAATCAAACGTTTGAAAGGCAGGTAGTCAGCCCTTAACGTTCTCTTCCGAAAGTTCTTTTTCTTCGTCCGTATCGAGTTCCAACTTTTTAAGACTTTTTCTTATGATATTGTTACGCTTGTCTATTTCTTCGAGCGTGCCGTTTATCGCCTCGCTGTTCTTTTTTACTTTCGCTATCAGTTCTACGAGTTTTTCAAACTCTTTGCCGAACCCTTTCATAAGAGTAACTATCTCGCTACTCTTTTTTTGTATTTTCAGCGTCGTAAAGCCCACCATAAGGCTGTTTAAAAGAGCGGATACGGTGGTCGGTCCGCAAGGAATCACGTTATATTCTCTTCTTAATCTGTCGATAAAACCGACTTCTCTCGCGACCTCCGCGAAAAGCCCCTCGGTTGCAAGAAACATAACGGCGAAATCCGTCGTATAAGGCGGTTCGATATATTTCTCTTTTATGCTCTTCGCCTGCGTTTTAACGGCGTTTAAAAGGGCTTTCCTTGCCGTTTCGACAGCCTCCGCGTCGCGCGAGTCGTAAGCCTCGGTAAGTCTTTCGTAGTCCGCCATAGGAAACTTCGCGTCGAGCGGTAACAGCAATTCTTCTCCGCTCGTTCCCGGCATCTTTATTGCGAAATCGACAATTTCTTTGCCGTTGGTCCTGACTTTTTTCTGTTTGTAATATTCCTCGGGCGTAAGTATCTCCGTTATAATGCTTTCCAAAGTTACTTCGCCGAACACGCCCCTCGTCTTGACGTTTGAGAATACTCCGTTGAGTTTAACCACTTCGTCCGAGAGTTTCTGCACTTCTACAAAGTTTTTCTGAACGCTGTCCAGCCTTTCGTTAAGCGAGCCGAACGCGAGTTGCAATCTGTCGCTTAAACTCTTTGAAAGGTTTTCGTCGACGGTTCTGTTTATCTCTTGCAGTTTCTTGGAGTTCTCCGTATTCATAGCGTCAAGCCGTCTTTCCACGTCCGCTTTGAGAGATACCAAAAACTCTTTTACTATTGCGTTCTGCTCCGCGATAGCCTTTTCCGAACCGCTTACTATCTCTTTCGTTCTCTCCGCCTCGTACTTCGCGTTTCTTTCTATATTGTATTCGTTTCTTTTTTCCGCTTCGCTTATTTCTTTAAGGCGTTCTCCTATACCCGCAAGGTACTCCGCCACGTCGTTTGACATTCCGCCGTTTACGTTTTTCTTTTTTAACGTTACGCACAGCACTATCAGGCACAATACCGCCGATAACGCCGATATTCCCGCAATTACGTACAGCATATTTCCTCCTTCGGGGTTAGTTCGTTACGCTTTTCGTATGTACAGATTTATATTCGCGTTGTCGAACTTGTCCGCCTTTGCGAAATATTTCGTCATATACACGAGTTCGAGTTTTTCTTGCTTTTCGAGATATTTTACTATGCTTTCGTTAAACGTTACGACTTTGCGCGCCATATCGCCGTCCGCAAGCGCGCCCTTTGCGAGAGTTTCCGTATTGGCGCAGACGTAAACGTTGTTGCCCGAATATACGTACGGTTTACCGTCTACGTAAAACAAGTCGTCGTATATCGTATAAACCCCGTCCGTAAGATAACCGTTTTCTCTCGAAATGAACGCCGTAGTCGGAACGTCTTCGTCCGAGAAAAGGGAAGTTCCGTGATACAATCTCGTATCGTAACTAAATCCCAGCAAATCGAGCAGAGTCGGCACGGTGTCGAGCGTGCAGGCAAATCTGCCGTTATTGTTTTTCGGAAGAACGGCTTTCTTCGACGATTTATGCGTTTTTACTTCTCCGTTCGGTTTTACGTAAGTTATGTCCGCGCTTCCGTCGTAAAGAGTATAGAAAACGTTGTAAAGTTCCGTATACCACGTTTCGCCCGGTTTTATGGGCGTAAACGTTCCGTCCGCGTTTTCGTGCATTTTGAAAACGTATTGCTGATCGTTATAATAAGCGTTATGGTCGCCGTAAACGAGAATGGTCGTCGTATCGAGAAGATTGTTGTCGTCGAGATATTCGAGAAGATAACCTATGCCCTTGTCGAGATCCATCGCGCCCGCCTGAAAGCGTTTATAACGATAATACCATTCGAGGGCTTTTTCTTCGCCGTAACGCTCGGTAAGCGACTCGAAAGTAATGCCGTATTCGTTTTTAAGCGTGTCCGAAAAATCGTTTATTTTAAGATAATATTCTCCGAGAGTCTTTACTGCGTATTTGGAGTTTCTTCTCGCGCGTTCCGCCTCGCTTATAGGCGTTCCGTCCCTCTCGTACTCGGCATAGTCGCCGTTTTCCACCAAATCTTCGTAATCGCCGTGCATTATAAGCGTGGTTATGAAGGAGTAGAAAGGCTTTCCGTCCGTTCTGTCGCATATTCTTTCGAGGTTCGTTTCAAACAACTTGCTGTCGAGATCCAAATCGTAAAATCCGTTTTTCACCCCGTCGCGCAGATTCATATCTTCTCTGAAATAAGCCTTGTCGAAACCGTAACCTTTCATAGAATCCGCTCTCTGATAAAACTCACCGTTGTTGGAATGGAAATATTGCGTGTTATACCCGTTTCTTTTGAGAACGGAAGGAAGGGAAAAGGGATAAATATCCAAATCGCTTTCTGCGCCCTGACGCAGGTTTTCGAGAACGTTACATTCGAGAGGGTAACTTCCGAGCATTGCAAGCGCTTCCGAATGGTTGGTTTTGTCTTTCGAGTGATAATTTTCGACGAAACAACCGTTTTGTTTTAACGCGTAAAGGTTGGGCGTAAGTTTCTCGTCTATAATATAATTTTCGCCTGTTTCGACCATTATTGTTATAACGTTGTTGCCTTCCGCAACGCCCGTATAGTCCGTCTTTTTCGCGATATATTTTTCATCCTCGCCGAGATATGCGTCAACTTGCGCAAGGTACTTGTTCTTGTTCATATTGTTGTTGAGCATATTAGCGATTTGTCTGAAATAGAACACGTACGTTCCGAACTTTTTCATCGCTTTTTCTTTCTGTATGCAGTTGGTATACAGATATTTTTCGTCTTTAAGCCTGTAAGTTATGTCCGTATCGCTTACCGTTTGCAGTTTATCTACCGAAATACCGTAACCCATAGTGGAAACGAACGCCGAAAACGAAAATATCAGAATCACCCCGAATACCGTGGACGTTTTGAAATCGTGCTTTACTTTGTATTTTCTCAATAAAAACAGGAATATCGCCTCTATGAGGACGCAAGCCACCATCGCTATGATGAACGGAATGCTTATAAACTCCACCTCGAAGGCTTCGCCCGCCGCCCCGGCGTAATAAAGCATCTCGAACCCGAAAATCGTTTTGCCCTGAAACACGTAAAGCGAATGGTTTACCGCCGTAATAAGCGCCTGCAACAACAAAACGAAAAGTATGGCTATCGCTTCCGCGACGAAAGAAGGTATGACGAATATCACGGACGCGATTAAAACTATGACGAAAATATCCATCCAGAAGTATTTGGGAAAGATGCCCAGTCCCATAAAGTTGAATCCGAGAAACTCTATAACGATTGCCATTATAACGAAACTCGCCACGTATATAAACTTTTTCTTTAACAAATCACCCATAACTTCATCCCGTAAAAACGTCGTATATTTCTTTTACCGACTCTTCGTATTTATCGCCTTTTACGACAAACGTAAAAACGTCGCCGACGGAATAATCTCCGTAAGTTTTTATTTTTTTCTTTTCCAGTCGTTTATAAATCTTTGCGCGCCCGTCTTTAAAGTTTATTAAAGCGACGCGCAGAAGTTTTAACTTTCTTTTTACCTTTATTCCAAAAAACCGGGGCGTTTCTTTCAATTCCTTTACCGCCCTTTCGTCAACCTTTTCGACGACGAGTTCCGCGCCGAAAGGCGTACTAGTGGCGTTGTATATTTTAACCCCGTTTAAACAAAGAACGTCCGAAGCGCGTTTAAGAACGTCCGTTTCGCCGTATACCGTAACGATTCCCGCGTTCTCTCCGCCCGTTACGACAAACGCTTTCTTTTCAGTTCTGTTAACAGCTTTCGTATACGTTCCGTTTTCGTCGAACGTGTTTTTTATTTTAAGAACCGCGTTTTCAAGATACCCGAAAACGTCCGTATGTATTGCTTTGACGCCGTATGCCGACAACTCTTTCAACGCGTCGTAAGAAATCTCTTTTACACAGCGCGGATTTTTCACTATACGGGGATCCGCCGAAAGTATACCCGAAACGTCCGTATAGTTGAGGTATTCTTTCGCACCGAGCGCGCCCGAAAGCACAGCCCCCGTAACGTCCCCTCCGCCTCTCGGAAACAGCCTTATTCTTCCTTGCGTATCCGTTCCGTAAAATCCCGGAACAACCACGCTTCTTTTAACGTCGTTGAGTTTTTTAATTCTGTCGAAAGTTTCGTTTACTTTAAGTTTCCCGAAAACGTCGAAAAGAAACAAATCTTTCGCGTCGACGAAGAGGTAATTCAATGCCTTTGCGACTATTTTAGCCGTTACGTATTCCCCCGATGCTACGAACTTGTCGTAATAAAAATCTTCCGTTATATCGCGTTCTACCCTTTTAAGCAGTCTTTCGGCGTATTTGCTTTCGTCAAGTCCATAAAACTTTTTTTCTATATTTTCAAAACTCCCGTTTTTCCCGCGGTAGAGTTTTATAAGCATATCGGTAACTTTTTCGTCGCCCTTATACGCAGAGCCGACGGCGGACACGACCACCGCTTTTTTGTGTTTGTCTTTCTTTAAAATATCGATAACCCTTTTTAAAGTTTCTTTCGTAGAGACGGACGAACCGCCGAACTTATAAACTTTAAAAAGCGTCATATCACATACTCACCATAATAAACGTGAGAACCGCAAGCCCGAGAGCGAGCAGTTTCAAAGGTATGTCTGAAATAAAAAATCTTCCTATCTTTTCCCACAAGGAATCTTGCTTTTTATCTTTTCTTTTCATTGTTCGCTCCTCCCAAAAAATCCGCGTAATAAGAATTGAGTTCTTTTCTCAACATCTCGGCGTCGGCATATCTTAACAACTTACCGCCCTTGACTATCGAAATAATTCCCGTTTCTTCCGACACCACGAACACCGTAAGATCCGCCGCCTCGCTTATGCCGAGAGCCGCGCGATGCCTCGTGCCGAGTTCTTTGGGAATGTTCTGACTTTGAGTAAGAGGCAAAAAGCACCCCGCCCTTTCTATTTTAAGCCCGTTTATTATAACCGCGCCGTCGTGAAGAGGCGAGTTGGGGAAAAACAAACTCTCTATAAGCGCGGAAGATATAGTAGCGTTTACCGCCGAACCGCTGTCCGTAACTTCCCCGGGAATATTGCCGTTTGAAAGAACTATCAGCGCGCCCGTGTCGTTTTTGGACATATCCTGCAAGGACTTTATTATCTCGTTTATATATCCTTTTATGGTGTCCGCGTTGTAATAAGCGTTCTGCCTTGTCATTTTATGCGTTTTCGGCTGGAAAGTTTTCGTCCACACGAATCTTCTTATCTCCGCCGAATACACGACCGCGACGAACAACAAAAATCCGACGGGTATAATCATAAAATAATGCGCGCTGTTTTCTATTCCGTCAAAGGACAACGCAAACGCGCCTATAACCATAAACGCGACGAACAGCCCCGTAAGCAGTTTCGCTTCCGCCTGCTTTAAAATCTTTAAAGTCAAAAAATAGACGAACGCTATCGCGAAAATCAGAATCACCGCCGAAACAATGCTTGCCGGCGATGCCGATACGTTGTCTATCATTTTCATAAACTTGTCGCCGAACTCTTTAAACACTTCCATATTATGCCTCACTCGTTTTTCGTCATAACCGCGCAAACCGTGTTCGCGAACACGTCGTATGCGCCGGCTACGCCCGATTTGAACTTGAAATCGTTTTCCGACATCTTTTCGATAATCTCTTTCAGTTCCTTTTTTTTGTACGTTCTTGCGGTTTCTCTCGTCTTTTTTATCGCGTATTCCTTGACGCCGAAAACTTTTGCGAGTTCCGCGTCGCTTTCAGTCGATATCGCGCAGAAAAACATTCTTCTGAAAACGTTGTATATCGAAACGAAAAGCCTTTGCGGACTTTCGTTTTTATAAAGCAAATCTTCTATAATCGTCAAAGCCCGCGCTACGTTGCGTTTGCCCAAGGCTTCCGTCATCTCGTAAATCTTGAATTCGCTGTCGACGGTTACGACTTCGTCAACGTCCGCTTGCGTTATTTCCTCTTTATCGTGGCAATAATCGAGCAGTTTTTCCGTTTCCGACGTAACCTTTGCCATATTGTCGAGCGAATATACCGCTATTTTTTCCGCAACGGCGTAACTTATCTTCTTGCCTTTCTTTTCTATTTCGTTTTTAATAAGGTCCGTAACCGTCGCCCTGTCCGGTTTGGAAAAATCCACAACGCAAACACCCTCGCGACATAACGCGTCGCACTTGTCGGCGTTGCGAACAAGAAGAACACTGCTTTCCTGCGGATTCTTAAAATATTCGGCAAGATATCTGTCGAACTCGGACTGCGTCGGATAAAACTCGTCCACCGCGACAAGCCTTTTTTCGCTCATCATAGGGTAACTGCACAAATTAGACAGAAAAGAAACGTAATCGCTTCTGACGGCGGTTCCGTCATACTTCACGTAATCGAAATCCGGATATTCGGTAAACTTCAACAGCGAAAAAAGCGTTTCGTCTTTGAAATACGCGTCTTTCCCGACTGTAACGTATATGGGCGCAACGCCGTTTTTTAAACTCTGTTTAAACTCCGAACTTCATTTTTACCCGCCCGATTGCAAATAATAGTTATTATACCACATTTAATCGACGTTTTGCAACTTATACGCGTTGCGTATCACGCCGTTTTTAATAAAAAATCGCAATTCCCCGTTGTTTTCGACGAACAGATAGCCCGTTTCGCTCACGCAACTCACCACCGCGTCCGCCTCGTTTGCTCTGTCGTACAGTTTTGCGTCGCAAGCGCACACGATCAAATCCGTGTTCTCTCTGCCGATGTAAAACTTTGTCAAATAGCCTTTGCTTGCGCATATCGCAACCGAGTTTCCGTTTCTTTCCACAACCGCCGTTTCGCCGTTACTTCCGGCAGAATACACGTCGAAACCGTACAGACGCATTTTACCCTCGCCTATCGTTTTATCTCCCATAGAGTTAAAAGACGCTTCGGATAACGTAGCGTAAATCTCGTTGCACCTCAGCCTGTCTTTGATTCTTTCCCGTTCGTTCGGCGAAGGAACGCACCCTACGTAAACGAAACAGTCTATATTCTTTGCGCCCGCTTCCGTAACGGCGTCCCGTATCGTATTCTCTTTGCTTTTGTCGAAAGAGGTCGTTGCAAACACTATACAATCTTCTTCGCAGTTGACTATCGCGAAACACCCTCCGTTGAAATCCGTTCTCACCGTTACGCTTAAAGAAACGTAATTGCTTATATTCAGACAGGAAACGCATATAACGAAACATATCGTCAACACGCCCGTAACGCGTTTTACCGCCTTGCCCGAAATATTGACAAGTCCCGAGTACAGCGCGAAAATCGCGTAAAACAGCAGAAAGAACACGTCGAAACTAACGGCGTAAAACATAAATCCCGAAAAATCGAGCGCGCGAAGAAATCTCACGGAGCCGAGAAGAAGCAAATTCGGAAGATACAGAAAAACGTTGCCTAGCCCCGTTATAACCGAAAGTACCGTTCCCGCGAACGTAAGAACGTAAGAAAAAGACATCACGGGCAGAAAAAGCAAATTAGTAAGCACCGAAATTACGGAAGAGCCTTTGAAGAAGTACATCATCGCGGGGAAAGTGCCTATAAATGCGGAAACGGATACGGCAATCGCGCCCGCAAGTTTTCTTTTAACGTGTAATTTTCTTTTAAGAGCGTACCGAAGAGGAGCGCAAATCACCGCTATCGCGTAAACGCACGCGAAAGATAAAAGAAAACTTATCGTAAACAGGTATACAGGGTTTATCGCAAGAATTATAAACGCGGACAGACTTACGTTGTTCAAAAAATCCCGTTTCAGCCCGAACGCGTCGAACACAAGCCCGACGGAACACATTATAACCGCCCTTACCGATGACGGAGTGAAACCGCACACGCCGGCATAAAAAACGAGAACGGCTATTATTATCGGCGCGGAAAAATATTTGCCGAGCCTCGATTTTTCAAACAAAAAACCTAAAAACGCCGACACTATGCCTATATGCAGTCCGGATACGGCGAATATATGCGCTATACCCGAATATCTGAAAGCGGAAGCGGTCGCCTCGTCCATATACGCATCGTCGCCGATAAGCATCGCATACGTAACGGGAAAAACTTCGTCGGAAGTATTCTTTTTCAAAACGTCGTAAAACGCTTGCCGTACGCGTACAAATACGTTCCGTTTCCTCGCTTTCGCGAACGTTACGTCCCCGCCGTCTACGGTTAAACGATATTTTACGTTGCCCACGATTTTCTCGGCGGAAAGACGACCGTAAGAATATTTTTCGTATTTGACGGGCATACAGTCGAAAGAAAGTCTGTCACCCGCGGAATATTTTTCTTCGCCGTCTTTCACCGTAAGTCTTAACCTGCCGTCTACGCCTTTGCCGTTTACCGTAACGCAATCTAAAACGTACACGTCGTACGTTTCGTAAGGAATAACGGAATATACCGTACCCGAAACAGCGACTTCCGTTGTATATTCTACGGCGGAAGAATATTTTTTGACAGTGCTTTTATAGTAAGAGCCGAACGTAACGAACGCAACCGCGCATAAACAAAACAACGCAAGGCAGTAAACCGCTTTGCGTTTGTCTTTAAAATGGACTAAAAAATAAGCGACGAAAGCGGATACTCCCGTCGCAATGCTTACGTATAAAACCGCCGAGCCGTATATAGCGGAAAAATGTGCCGACAATACCCCCGCAACGGCAAAAACAAGAATTATTACAAGCGGTCTTATATTTATTGTCTTCATTCGTACAAATCTCTTAAATAAAAATTAGTCGCGATAAAAAAGCAAATATACATAATATGTTAAAAGATTTTCACTAATTTGTCAATAGTTATATAAAATTATGTCATTTTTGTTGCCAAAACAAGATATTTATGTTAAAATAATTGAGCAAAAAACGAATAAGGCCTCATGGTCAAGCGGTTAAGACGTCGCCCTCTCACGGCGAAATCCGGGGTTCGAGTCCCCGTGGGGCTACCATAAACAAGCAGTGCTTACGCGTTGCTTGTTTTTTATTTTCCGTACGGGACTCGAACCAAGGTTCGATTGCTCGTTGCAGACGGCAAACCCCTCGCGTACTGCGTACGCCTTCCCCTTATCAAGGGGCGGAAACCCCGTGGGGCTACCATAAACTCTTCTTTCTACTTTTTCAAAGGAGAGTCTACTTTTTAACTATTCACTTTTAACTGTAAGTTATAGGTAAGAGTGAAAAGTGAATAAATGAGGTTAAAAAATTAGCAAAATATAGCGTACCCACTTCTCACCGTAGGTTAAGTTATAAATAAGAGTGAATAAGTGAGGTTAAGAAAATCGATGAAATAAAAACGGCGGTTGCTTTGAAAAGCAACCGCCGAAATGATATAATCGGGCAAAAATATGTAATCTTCGCAGATAAGTGAAAAATTAAAACCTTTGGAGGAGTTTTGGCATACGAGATTCACTTTTCGCCGTAATTATCTGTATAGGTTATTTTTTATCGTTCGTTTTAGCCTTACCGCACATAGAACAATTCCCGTTACAGCAATCGCACGAACATTTACCTTTCTTTTTCTTTATAACGGCAGTAGTTATTACCGCTATTACAAAAACCGCGCAAAATACTATTAAAACAATTTCCCATGCGCCCATAATTTTACGCTCCTTTTTTACTCTTTCTTACGAGTTTACCGTTTTTGAACAATATCGCAAGCACCACAAGCGCGACTACGACAGCCCAGATGAAGCAAGTCCACCACCAGGAACCTATCGTGTATATAGCGCACGCTACGAGATAAGAAGAAACAAGCCAGAATATTACGGTGCCCCTGAACGCTTTTTTGTCCTGCAATTCCGCTTTCGCCGTGCCTACCGCCGCAAAACACGGAATGGTAAGCATATTGAACGCTATGAAAGATATAAGCGCGGGAACGGTAATATTCGTTGCGATTATCATTGCCTGTACCGCGCCGACGCCGTCTTCCGCCGCAATGTCTATTCCGCCGAAATCGAGTCCCGCAACGGCTACGAGGCATGCGCCTATCGTTGCAAACGTGGAAATAACGTTTTCTTTCGCTATAAGTCCCGCGACTACCGCTACTACAAACGCCCAACCGTATTTACCCAACTGACTGCCGAAACCGAGCGGTGTGAATATGGGCTGAACAAGACTGCTTAACTGCGCGAGTATGCTTTGGTTAATCTGTTCGTCTTCAAGGAACTTCCAACTCATAGAGAAGTGAGAAAGTACCCATATAAGAATGGTAGACGCAAGTATTATGGTGAACGCTTTTTTAACGAAGTGTTTGGTCTTATCCCACAAATGCGCCATAAGGTTTTTGAATTGAGGCAAGTGATAAGTGGGAAGTTCCATAATAAACGGAGGAGTTTCGCCTTTAAGAGAAGTGCTTCTCATAAAGAGTACCGCGACTATCGCCGAAACTATGCCGAGCAAATACATTGCGTAAGTAATCAAATCCGCATTGCCTACGCCGAACGCCGCGACTATCGCGCCGGCAACCGCCGTAAGTATGGGGAGTTTCGCTCCGCACGAGAAGAAAGGAATTACCCTTACCGTGGCTGTTCTTTCTTTTTCGTCCGCAAGCGTTCTCGTGTTAATCATTGCGGGAACGGAACAACCGAAGCCCATTATCATAGGCATAAACGCTCTGCCCGACAAACCGAACTTTCTGAACGCTCTGTCGAGAATAAACGCTATTCTCGCCATATAACCGCTGTCTTCGAGTATAGAGAAGAATAAGAACAATACGAGTATGGGAGGCAGGAAAGAAAGCACCGCGCCGAGTCCTTCGAGTATACCGTTGACAAGAAGTCCGGACGCCCACGGAGCCATTGCGCTACCCTCTATCAGTCCGCCCAGCCAGCCGAACAGTTCGCCGACCATCAGATCGTTCCATATATTATTTATAATCACGCCGGGCGAGAACACCGCGCCGTCGTAAATACACGCAAGAAGTTTACCGCCGAACGCGTCCGTATTTATTCCCAAATCGTCAAGCGACGGAAGTTTGAAAATCGCGCCGAGATACAAAAAGTCTTCGCTGAACGTAAGGTGGAATATAGCAAACAATATCAGAAGGAAAATGGGAATACCCCAAATCTTGTGAGTCAAGACCTTGTCCGCCTTGTCCGACTTCGACATTTTTATTTTGTCTTTGTTTTTGCGGGTAACCACCGCGCCGAAATGTTTGGATATGTACTTATATCTTCCGTCCGCTACCAACGCTTCAAAATCGTCGCCGAACACGTCGTCGTTATAAGTCTTTTTAAACTCGTCTATCATAGATACGGTATCTTTGTGCATAGACACTTCTATCGAATCGTTTTCAACGAGTTTTATCGCGTGGAACAATGGATTTTCAACGTTTTGTCCTTTAAGTGCGATGGTAACGTCCCCTATAAGATGAGAAAGCGCGGAATCGGCAAGAACGGAAACGCCTTTTCTTTCCTTTTTGCTTTCGTTATACGCTTTGTCCATCAATTCTTTAAGTCCCGTTCCTTTAAGAGCGGAAATCTTTACGACGGGAACGCCGAGCCTTTTTTCGAGTTCCTTTTCGTCTATTTTGTCCCCCGCCTTTTCAACCGCGTCCATCATGTTGAGAGCGATTACCATAGGAACGTCTATTTCCATTATCTGCGTTGTGAGATAAAGGTTTCTCTCCAAGTTGGTGGCGTCCACTATGTTGACGATACAGTCGGGTTTTTCGTCGAGAATGTAATTTCTCGCGATAACTTCTTCCGGCGTGTAAGGCGAAAGCGAATATATGCCCGGCAAGTCGATTATAGCGACGTGCTCGGCGCACTTTTTATAAACGCCGTCTCTTTTGTCTACCGTAACGCCCGGCCAGTTGCCTACGTGAGCCGTAGAACCCGTAAGGCTGTTGAATAAAGTCGTTTTACCGCAGTTGGGGTTGCCCGCTAACGCAAATCTTTTCATTTGTTCACCTCCAACAGCACGCACTCCGCCTCCGTTTTTCTTAAAGTCAGTTCGTAACCGCGAAGAGTTATCTCTATGGGATCGCCCAAAGGCGCTTTCTTTCTCATATACACTTCCGCGCCGGGAGTAATGCCCATATCGAAAAGTCTTCTTTTGATTTTCCCTTCGCCCGATACTTTCTTTACGACGCCCGTATCGCCGACGGAAAACAAATTAAGTGTTTTTTCCATTTATTTTCTCCTTTCTTATTTTTTTCATTATCAAATATCGCACGACGGACAAACCGATTACTAAAATCAAAGATCCGACCGTCGCAACCAAAACGTCGCAAACCATATTTGCACCTCGTTTTAACCTTCCGTAACGAATATTCTCGTAGATAAATCGCTGTCGAGCGCAACCCTGCCGTCCTTTATCAGGCATATTACGCTTTTGCCCGAATTGCTTAAAACTTTAAGTTCTCCGCCGATTGTGATCCCGAGGCTTTCGAGATGTTTTTTGAGTTCGTCGCCTGCGGAAACCCTTACTATCTTTAACATAACGCCGGTTGGCGCCAACACGATAGGCATAACCTTTTCTCCTTATGTAATATGAATTATACTTCACATTCGCATACATATATTAGCACTGCCGTTTTTCTTTGTCAAGCAAAAATGCGAATAAATATTCATATTCGTAAAAATATTTTTTCAGATGCGATTTCCTTGCTTTTATTTTTAAATTAGTATACAATAGACGTATGGAAAATAAAGTGAGAGA
>CAKQSC010000005.1 GCA_934271725.1 uncultured Clostridia bacterium | reverse complement strand
TGCGGGCGTCAAAATAAATATGTGGGGCGCAAACTATACGGAAGATGACGCCGAATACGCAAGTTTCGGACATCTCGTAAACAGAATATGCGTAAACGGAGTAAACTCGACCAACACCGTCAACTATCATAAAACGGGTTACGGCGAGTTGGAAGTTTATATCGGCGAAGAAGCAAAGGACACGTTCGTCAATTTCGGCGGAGAACAGGTTACCGCTCCGAACGTTAAAAGAAGCGACTTTACGCAAGGCGCGTATTTGCAGGTTGCGGTAAGCGGTGTACTTGAAGTAGAAGTTTCGGTTACAAGCGAAGATTACGGCGTTTCCGCAAACGATTACAACGTAACCTTTACGGCGGAAAGAGGCGTTTCTGCCGTAAAGGTAAGCGTAGGCGACGGGGAAACGGTTACCCTTCCCGAAAAGTTTAACGTAAAGGGTTATACCGCTTCCGTATATAACGGCGACGAACTTTACGATATGACGGCACCCGTAACGACTGACCTTAACCTTACGGTAAAATACGAAAAAATAAATACCGTTTACTATGATGAAAGCGGAAACGTTTCTCCCATAGTTTACGACGAAAACGGAATATCGCTTGCGAGCGCGGGCGAAGATGCTCGTTACGATAAAGACGGCAATATGATTGTCGGTAACGAATTCGGTATATATTCGCCGTCAAACACTCACAGAGTAGATGCCGACGGTTCGGTATTCGTTCTTGCCGGTGCGTCTTACGTTACGTATGGAAAGACGCTCGACCTTACCAAAACCATAAAAATAGATTTTGCCGTAAACCCGAACGTGGCGTGGAATCAGACAAGCGGATTCGTTCTTAATTTATTCGACAGCGAAGAGCAACTTCATTCTGCCGGCATGAACGGTTGGAATCCCGCATACGGCAGTAAACTGAACGTATACGGTAGCAGTAATCCCGCAGACGACTATTACGACGCATTGCAGATCGGCTCGACGATAAGCGACGCTTTGAATTACGTTTGTTCCGCTACAAACAGACTTGCGAAAGTAACCATTGAAATATTTATCGGCGAAAGCGCGGAAGAAAGTTACGTCAAGGCAAACGGCAACAAGATCGCGGATCTTGACTTAACGAGAAATAATTTCATAGAAGACAAGGCATATCTTCAATTACTCTCTTTGAATACCAACGAGTTTAAAATCGGAGTTTCGCAGGGAAAGACCGCGGACTATATCGTTACTGTTACGGACGAGAGAAGAGGCACGGTTACGGAAATAGGCGCGCAAAAGGATCTTCCTTTGACGCTTACCGAAGAACTTCTTGTTACGGGTTTCGATGCAAAGTTGTACAACGGCGATAACGAATACGATATGACCGCACCCGTAACGGGCGATATGGATCTTAAAATAGTGTACGTTAAAGCACCTGCCGACGTTTACGACGTAAGAGGCAAAATAGACCTTCCTTACGACGACAACGGCATTACGGCAAGTCAGAACGGCACGACGTATTACGACGAAAACGACGACGAATTGATAACATCGGCGTACGGTATGTATAACGTCGGGGCATGCACGAAAGTTATGTCGGACGGAACGGTGTTCGTTCTCGACGGAATAAGATACGTAACTTACGGGCAGGCGTTGGACCTTACCAAACTCATCAATATAAGACTTGCGATGAACAGCGAAAAAGCCTGGAATACGGAATCGGATTTCGTTTTCGGCTTATTCGACAGTTTGGAACAGATATATTCCGCAGACATAAACGGCTGGAATCCCGCATACGGAAACAAGTTGCCTATTTACGGCAGTACGAATAAAGGAAACGAAAAAACCGCGGGAAGCGCGTATTACAACAGATTGCAGATAGGTTCGTTTACAAGCGACGTTCTCGATTATATTTCCTATAACGGCGACAGCGCGGAAAAATACGCTATGATTTCCGTATATATAGGCGAAAACGACGGTGAAAGTTTCGTTGCGGTGAACGGCAAAAAGATTTGCGATATAAGCGTTAAGAGAAGCGATTTCGTTACGGATTACGCTTATCTGCAACTTATGTCTTTAAATACCAACCAGTTTAAACTTCAAGTAACGCAAACCTCCGCTACGGCGAATGTAACCGTTAAATCGACTACTCCCGGGTTTACCGAAACGACGCAGTCGATATTCGTCGGCGGTAAAATAACGGCTCCCGTAGCGCAGGAAATAGACGGATATACTTTCGTAGGTTATTATACCGATTCGTCGCTTACCGTGGAGTTCGATTTCGATAAGGTAATAGACGGCGACACGACGATATATGCGTTTTACAAACAAAACGACGCGACTTACCATACGGTTACCATAAAATCGAAAACGGGTAACTACGAGTATCTTACAGTAGACGTTAAGGACGGCGATACTCTTTACGGCAACCCGACTTATTTCAACGAATACGGCTTTACCTTTGAATACGTAGACGAAGACGGCAACGATTTCGACCTGACTACTCCCGTAACGAAAGATACCGTTCTTACTCTTAAATGGATTGAAGAAGAAATAGAGTTGTATCACAAAATGCACGGCGTAATCGACGAAGAATATCCTTACGAAAAGGATTGCGACGAAAACGGTTGGGATAAAAACTACACGTCGTGGGATATAGGCGACTCTTTCGTAGACAAAGACGGAAACGAAATAATCGATTCTTATTACGGAAGTTATCAGTTCGACACCTCTTTCTATACCTATGAAGACGAAACGGCTTTCCTTCTTTGCTACGTAGGTTCTATGACCAACTCTTTGAAACTCGACGTAAGCAAGGAAATAACCATAAAGTGGAAAGCGAACAACTGGGATTATCAGAACAGCGCGGTTACGGGCAAAATAAGATTTGCTCTTTACGACGGACTTTTGAAAGCGCTTAAAGGCGGATATTCCGACCTTTCGGAAGCAAAAGTGCTGTTGCAGACGGAAACGGTTAAGACGGCGGAAAACTTCGGCAAAATGCAGAATATGCTTACGGGCGAAATAGGCGAAACGTTTGCGGACGTTACTCTCGACCAACCGTTCGACAAGACCTCCGCTTATATAACGATTTATATCAGCGAGGACGGAACGCAGAACTACGCGAAGATCAACGGGGTGCAATTCTCCGATCTTGCGGGCGTAAAGAGAAGCGACTTTACGGGCGGTTACGCATATCTTTCCGTTTCGACAAGCGGTTCCACTCAATCCATCCGCGCGCTCGTTTCTCAAAAGAGCAATCTTACTGTCGTACAACCCGCTCACGGTAACGTAAGGGTTGACAAAACGGAAGATTTGGGTTTCAGAGATAAAATATCCGTAACCGTTACGACGGACGACGGCTATATCGCAAAATCCGTTATGATAGGCGGTGTGGAATACGAACTCGACGGAGCGGATTCGATAGTGGTATATAAAGGCTGGGGCGACGAAGATATTACGGCTGTCGTCGGCAAGGAATACACCATTACGTTCGTAGCGAACGGCGGTTCGGAAACGGCAAGCCAAAAAGCGTGCGATGGAGATAACTTCTTCAAACCCGCAAACCCCGTCAGAAAGGGTTATACGTTCGACGGCTGGTATGCGGACGAAGCGTGCACCGAACTTTATAATTTCAGAAACGAAGTAAAGGGCGACGTAACGGTATACGCGAAGTGGACGAAAGATAAAAAGAAAGGTTGTTCTTCTTCGGCGGATATCGGTTCTGTTGCGGTGATAGGCATTGCGGTAGCGTGCGCGATAGTCGTTTTCAGAAAAAAGAAATATTAAAATCAAATAAATAACGGGGGACGGAAAAACGTTTTCGTCTCCCGTTAAAAGCAAAAAATAAAGGAGATTTTAAATGAAAAAAGCATTAAGCATAGTAATCGTTCTTATTTTGTCCGTCGTTTTTTGTTGCGCTTGTATGAAAAAAGGCTCGGGCAATACCGACGAATACGTGGAAAAGGCGATTAAAGAGATAGATTTCAACGCCGGTTCGGATTATCAGGGAAGTCTTAACATAGCGATCACCACGCAGGAAAGCGAGGTTGAAACGATGAACGCTCTCGTTAAGGCATTCAACGAAAAGTATCCGTACGTAAGCGTTAAGGTTAACTCTTATCCGCTCGACGGATATTACGGCACGATAAAGAACAACGCGAGTTACGCTTACTCGAAAGGCGAATACGGCACTATGGAAGACGTGTTCTGGTTCGCGCAGGACTATCTCGACGTTCTTTACGACGTAGACGTTCCTTTCCCCATCGGTAAAATCGCCGAAAAAGATAAAGCGTTTGACCTTTCCGCGCTTATGGACGAGTCCGTTTCGGTATCCGAAATAAACGATACTCTTTACCTTATGCCGAGAGATTACAATCAGGTCGTAATGTTTTTCAATCAGGAAATATTCGACGCGGCGGGGGTTGATTATCCCACGTCGCAGATGAGCAAAGACGAATTTATGACGATGCTTGCAAACCTTAAAACGGGCATCGCGCAAAGCGACGCCAAAAACGGGTACGGGGTTCCTTATAAACAAGCGGTAGAATACCTTGTAGACCTCAATACCTGCTGGGATTCCTGGTGCTGGCCTTTGATAAAACAGTTCGGCGGTGAAGTTATCGATGAAAACGGTCAATGCGTACTCGACAGTCAGGAAACCAAAAACGCCGTTTATTTCTGGAAACAGATGAAAGATTTGGGCTACATCGGCAACTGTCAGACTACCAACTCGGGCGTTAATTTCAGAATGCAACAGTCGGCTATATACTTTTACGTAAGAGCGGGACTTTCCGATTTGCTTAAATCGACAAAGCAGGTAAAGGGCGTTAAAAAGTTGGGCGTTACGGCTATACCTCAATTCGGCACCGAATATGCGGTAGGCGGAGGCGCTTCCGGTTACGGAATGTACAAACACGCGGTAAACAAGACGTCGGCGTGGTTGTTCCTTAAATTCGTCGTTTCGGAAGAAGGGCAAAACGCATTCTCGCAAACGGGCAACTGCGTACCCGTGCTTAAATCTCTTATAAACGACGAAAACGCCGTTTGGAGAACGTTTACGCACGAAAACATAGGCAGTGCGTTCGATAACGACGCGTTCGTATATCTTGCCGGCACGGAAAACGCGCCCTTCGCTTCTACGAGAGATTTCTATAAATATATACCCAACAGTATTCAGGGCGACGTATTGACGTGTATTCAAAGCATATTCGCGAAGATAGACGACGCGAAGAGCAACACGGAACTTGCGGAAGCGGTTGAAAATCAGGCGGGACTCATCAAGCATTACGTCGACAGGGAGAACAACAAGAAAAAATGATGCAAAACGTCGGTTTAAAAAGAAAAAACAAGTTTATAAAGTGGATTAAATCGGAATACGGCTATTATCTTTTTTTAACGCCGTTCATTCTCGGTTTCGCTATTTTCGTGGCGTATCCGCTTATAATGTCCTTAATATATTCTTTCACCGATTTTAACGGAAGTTTTTACAACGAGTTCGGCGTGTTTCAGTATAAGAAAATATTCGACTTTTCACAATACGGTTACGGCAAGGACATAGCGAAATCTTTCGGGCTGACCTTTCTTTACGCGGTTACGTCCATTCCGTTGAATCTCGTTTTATCCTATTCGCTCGCCCTGTTTTTGAAAAAAGAAATCAAAGGCGTAAAGGCGTTAAGACTGTTGTTTTATCTTCCCGTGCTTATTCCGAGCATCGCTTTCGGTCAGATATGGGTGGATATGCTCGCTTACAGCAGTACGTCGGCGGGCGGAATAATAAATCAGATGCTTGCCAACCTTCATCTTCCCAAACTCACTTTTTACAGCGCGGAAAAGACGCAGTTTATAACCTTTCTTTTAACCTCGCAGTGGGGTATCGGCGGAGGAATGATAATATGGCTTGCCGCGCTTAAAAACGTAAGCACGGAGATTTACGAGGCGGCGGACATAGACGGCGCGAACGGGTTTGTAAAGTTATTTAAACTTACCATACCTATGACGACGCCCATAATCTTTTACAACGTGATTTGTTCGGTTATAGGCTGTTTGCAGGTATTCGACAGTTACGCATACGTCGGCAGAGGCATAAACGGCGCGATGGACTTTATTTCGGTCAGAATATATTGCACGGCGTTCGAGGGAACGAAAAACGAATACGGCTTCGCGTGCGCTATGGCGTGGATCTTGTTCATAGTGATAGGGTTCCTCATAGCCGTTATGTTCAAAACCAGCCGTTGGGTATTTTACGGAGACGAAAACTGATGGACGAGATTGCAATTTATAAAAATGCCAAAAGAAAAAAAGAGATAACGGAGTACGTAATAAGGTATACGGTATCGGTTTTATTACTCGTAATAATTTTGTTTCCGTATCTGTTTATGGTTTCAAAAAGTTTAATGTCCATAACGGACATCAACGCAAACCCGATAAAACTTTTCCCGTCAAGACCTACTTTGAAAAACTATGCCGATTTGGCGGAATATTTCAAATATTTTTTGAATTCGTTCATAGTGGTTATAATAAACGCCGTGTTCGTACCGCTTACGAGTTGTTTCGTGGCGTATCCGCTTGCACGGGCGAAGTTTAAAGGCAGAAACTGGATATTCGCGTTGATACTCGCTACGAGTATGATTCCGTCATCCGTGTTGCAGGTTCCGCAATACTTCCTTTTCAGGGAGTTCGGGCTGTACGACAAACTCGCCTCGCAGTTTATAGGCGCGTTTTTCGGCGGAAGCGGTATGCAGATTTTCCTTATAGTGCAATTCATGCGCGCTCTTCCCAAAGAGTTCGACAACGCCGCTAGAATAGACGGCGCGAACCTCTGGCAGATTTTCTGGAAAATCATTATGCCACTCTCTTTCAACGTGTGCGTGTACATCGGTATAGGAATGGCAATCGCTAAATGGAACGATTTCCAAGGTCCGCTCATTTACTTGAAGTCGGACGCGAACTTCACGGTTGCGGTAGCATTCTATTACCATTTCGGAGCGTCGGGCGATTCGAGTTTACTTACAAACGTTAAAATGGCAATGGCGGTATGTATGACCGTCGTACCCGCGATTTTATTCTTCCTGTTCCAGAAACAGATGATCGGAGGGGTTAAAATCGGAGGAATTAAAGGATAAAACGAATATGATTACGATTAAAACGGACTACACGGAAAATCCCGTCGGAATAGCGAGCGAACGTCCTCGCTTTTCGTGGGTGAACGACAACAAACAAAAATATTATGCTTTAAAGGCGACGGACGCTTACGACAACGAAACGCTTTGGGAAAGCGGAAAAGTTTTCTCAAACGAGAGCGTGGGTATCGTATACGACGGCAAACCGCTTAAATCGAGACAGAGAGTGAATATAGAACTCGAAGTCGGTTACGATGACGGAAGCAAGCAAAGCGGAAAAGGCTTTTTCGAGCGGGGCATTACCGACGAGAAAGAATGGAAAGGAGCGTGGGTAGGTACCAATGCCAACTTTAACGCGAACAGCCTTATCGTAAGAGAAGAGTTTCCCGTTAAGGACAAAAAGATTTTACGCGCGAGGGTTTATCTCGTGGCGATAGGTTATCACGAACTCTTTATAAACGGCGTTAAGGCGGACGACAGAAAACTTGCGCCCTCGCAAACGGATTATACTAAAAGAATATCTTATATAACTTACCCCGTAGAGCATTTACTTAAAGCGGGCAGAAACTGCATAGCCGTGCATATAGGGCACGGTTGGTACGGAAAACGTATAATGCTTGCGCAGATATATATAGACTACGCCGACGGCGAAGTGTTTGAAGACCACACGGACGTAGACGGCAAATGGTGGCAGACCGCCGGTTGCATATCGGCAGACGGCGTTTATCAGGGCGAAACTTACGACGCATTAAAGGAAAAAGAAACGGGCAGATGGAAAGAAATCGACGGCGTTTGCCCGAGATGGGACAACGGCTGGTTGTTTACTTTCCGCGCGCTTAAAGAACGCGCGGAGTTGGTTCCCGACGTAATCGAGCCTATCAAAGTCAACGGCGCGTTCGGCGTGAAAAGCGTTACCACGCTCGATAATGGCGAAAAGGTATACGATTTCGGGCAAAACCTTGCCGGTTGGGTAAGATTGAGAGTTTGCGGAGAAAAGGGCGCGAAAGTGATTATGCGTTTCGCGGAAGACCTTAAAGAGGACGGAAGCATAAATCAACTCAATTTAAGAAGCGCGTCGTGTACGGACACTTATATTCTTTCGGGCGACGGCACGGAGGAATATGCGCCTGCGTTTACCTATCACGGTTTCAGATATATGCAGATGAAAACGGAAGGTAAAGCGGAAATTGTTTCGGTTATAGCGGAACACGTGTACAGTTCCGTGGAAGAAGTAGGAGCCTTTTCGTGTTCCGACGGAATCATAAACAAACTGCACGATATGGCTGTCGTTACGGAAAAGAACAATCTTCATTCCATAATGACGGACTGTCCTCAACGCGACGAAAGACTTATGTGGCTCAACGATTTGTCGTCGAGAATATATCAGAATATCAACAACGCAGATTTGTCTAAAATGCTTGCGAAATGCGTTTACGATTTTATGGACACGCAGACGGAGGACGGAGCGATTGCGGACACCGCGCCCTTTATAGGCGGTACCACGCCGGCGGATCCCGTGTGCGGTGCGATGCTCGTGTTCGCTTTCAACGCTTACCGTTTTTACGGCGATAAAAAACTTGTCGAGGACAGTTACGACGCGTGCAGACACTGGGTAGATTTCCTTATAAGCAAATCGCAAAACTATATAGTGGGATATTCCTATTACGGCGACTGGGTTATGCCCGAAAAATATATCAGAACGAGAGTTTCAAGCGAATATATTTCTTCCGCATACGTGTTCTGGCAGATAACTCTTCTTTCTAAACTCGCTTATGTTTGCGGTAACGGAAAAGACGCGGAAAAATACGGTGGAATGGCGAAAGAGAGCGCGAAAGCGATTAACGATAAGTTCTACGACGAAAAGAACGGTTGCTACGAAAACGGCAGTCAGACGGCTAACGCGATAGCGGTTTCATTCGGACTTGCAAAGAAAGAGAACGTTAAAGGACTCGTCAAAAAGATAAACGACGACGTCATTAAGGAAAATTATCATCTTACGTGCGGTAATCAGGGTTACAAACACGTTCTCTACGCGCTTGCGGAAAACGGTTATTCGGATACGGTTGTAAAAGCGCTTACCAACAAAGAATATCCCGGTTGGGGGTATATGGTCGAGTGCGGAGCGACTACGGTATGGGAAAGATGGGAAAAAGAAATGCAGTGCGAAATGCACTCTTTCGACCACCCGATGTTCTCTGCGTACGACGGGGTTTTCTATAACTGTCTTGCGGGTATAAACGTTACGGAAAACGCTTATGCGTGTAGCGAAATGGAAATCCGTCCGCATACGGACAACGAACTCGAATTCGTAAAGGGAAGCATTAAAACCGTTCGCGGAGCGGTGAGTTCCGAATGGACGAAAAAGGACGGAAAAGTAATATATAACGTCCGTATTCCGTACGGTACGAAAGCGAAACTTATTATTTCGTCGTCCGGCGAGGAAGAGGTTATTCCGCTTGAAAACGGCGATAACCGCATAGAAAGATAAATCGAAAGCATAACGGGCAGGGTTTGCCCGTCATAAGGAGAAGAATATGAAAAAATTATTCGGTATTATAACTGCGTTGACGCTCTGCGTATGCGCGTTTGCGGGTTGCGGACTCACCGGCGGAGATAAACCGTCCGACGACGACGGCAAAATCGATAAAAGCAAGTTTCCTTATTATACGGAAGTCGACGAGGCGACTTATAAGTTCGATTTAGCCGAACAGGTAACGCCTTACTATAAAGGAAACGTCATATACAACGAAACGGTGCTTTTAGAGGACGACGGAACGACGATAAGCGGAAAACTTCAATATAAACCCGTAAAAGTGTTGTCTGTAAGGGATTACACCTGGAAAAAGGAGTATTCCGCGGACAAGTATACGGTGAAAGGAAACGTTATTTCGACGACGAAAGACAGCGGACTTCCTTATCTTACTTCCGAAAACATTTCGGGAGCGCAACTTCCCGAAGGGTACAGAATGGTCGCTTCCATGAGCGATTTTACCAACCTTCTGACGGATTGTATGCAAATGGGGCCCGTCGTGTATACCGAAAGTCCGCTTTATTACGGCAATCAGATACAAGTAAGTTACGTGTACGACGTTAAAGACCTTAAAACGAGCGATTTTGCCGACTACAATACTTCCGGTATGCCGAAACTCAAAGCAAAACTTACCGCAGGTGAATCCGTTAAAATAGCGATTACGGGCGACAGCGTCGCGGAGGGTTGTTCTTCGAGCGAATATTTTAATCACGAGCCGTTTTTTCCTAGTTGGGCTAATCTTATAAAACCCGCTCTCGAAAGCAAATACGAGTCGAAGATAACGGTCGTAAACAAAGCGGTCGGCGGAAAAACGGCGGGTTGGGGTTGCGAAAACAAGCAGATGAAAGCCCTCGCTTCCGAAAAACCCGATTTGCTTATAGTACACTTCGGTATAAACGATTTGGGCGCAAACGAAAGCGCGGACACTTATAAGTACTATATGGAAACGATAGTAATGAAAATGCAACAGTTAAGTCCGGATACGGAGATACTTTTGATAGACGCTCTCGGCGGTGCGCCGAACGTATATTCAAACGCAAAGTTCGACGAGTATTTTTCGGCTATGGAAGAACTTAAATCGGCTTACGACGGCGTGTATACGATGAATCTTTTCAACGTGGGAAAAACGCTTCTCGAACAGAAGAAATATTCCGACGTAACGGGCAACGGCATAAACCACGTAAACGATTTTGCAACGAGATTGTACATTATGAATATAATGTCCGCGCTCGTAAATTATTGATCGGAGGAAAAAAATGAATAAAATCATGAAAGCGATCACCGCACTTTTAAGCACGGCTACTTTCATTTTCGGCGGTTGCGGTATGAACGGAAATGCTGACGACGCAAGCGTTTCGGACGAACGGTTTACCGTAAACAGCCTTTGCGCCACCGACGATTTGGGTAGAGTCATTTCCCCCAAAGGCAAAAAAGACGAAAAGAAATACGTCGGTATATGGTACTCTTTGTGGGAAGGTCAGCATCAGAGCCTGCAATACGAAATAAACAACATTCAGTTGCTTTTAGACGAGGGGAATATTTCCAAACTCAACGACCTTTCGGACGCGGGGCAGTTCTATTACTGGGGTAAACCGCTTTACGGGTATTATAATATGCAGGATCCGTGGGTTCTTACAAGGCATATAGAACTCTTTACAATGGCGGGAATAGACTTTTTGTGCATAGACGCGACTAATCAGTTCGATTATCTCGACGTCGGCGAAACGCTTTTAGGACTTCTTAAAAAGTTTAAAGAGCAGGGCTTCGACGTGCCGAAAGTAATGTTTTATACGAACACGATGTCGGGTACTACCGTAGACAAGATTTATAAAGATTATTATAAGTCGGGCGAGTGGGACGACCTTTGGTTTGCGCCCAACGGCAGACCTATGATAGTAGGGTATACCGAAAACAACGGATACGCTTCGGATATGACGAAGTTCAACAATCAGAAAGACTACGTTTCCGACAAAATGCGTATATATTTCGATTTGAAAGAATCTCAATGGCCAAACGGCGAAATGAACGTGAAAGAGGGGCTCCCGTGGATGAGTTGGAAATGTCCGCAAGTTAATCACAGCGGATATATGGCGGTACCCGTCGCGCAACACGGGCACGGCTCGGCAACGAGCGTAAGCAGAATGTCCCCCGAGTGTTCGAGAGGGTATAACAACTATACCGGAAAGGTAGAGGGCGACTGGAAAGAAGGGCTCAGTTTTCAGAACATGTGGGACAACGCCATAGCGAACAAACAGGACGTTCACACCGTTTTAATGTGCAGTTGGAACGAGTGGATGGCGCAGAAACAACCGGGAACGGGCGAATTCGTAGACGTTTACAATCACGAGTATTCGAGAGATATAGAGATGATGGAGGGCGGTTACAACGACAACTATTATCTTCAAATGATGAAAAACTTGCGTGAGTTTTCGTTTAACGGCAAAAAGCCGACGGCTACGACGAAAGTTACGGTAGATTCGGCGGAAATAGACTTAACGGCTTGGAGTAAAGTAACCCGTACTTACCGCGATTTCAACGGCGACGCCCTTAAAAGAGATTTCAAAGACGCCACGGGCAAAGGAAGATATACGGACGACAGCAACAGAAACGATATAGTCAACGTGAAAGTCGCTTACGACGACGAGAACGTTTATTTCCTTATCGAAACGGCTACGGATATAACGGAATATAACGGCACGGACAGAAACTGGATGAACGTATTCGTGTCTACGGGTAAATCGGACAAAGCCTTTTACGGGTTCGATTATCTCATAAACGCCACGCCCGACGGCAACGGCGTAACGAGCGTTGAAAAAAGCACGGGCGGTTACAACTGGCAGACCGTCGGCGGTGCGAGATACGTGGCAGAGGGCAATAAAATGCAGATAACGGTATCGCGCGCGCTTCTCGGATTTAACGGTAAAAAGGTTTCTTTCAACTTTAAAGTTGCCGACAACGTTACCAAATACGACGATATTATGGATTATTACGTAACGGGCGATTCCGCACCCATAGGGAGGCTTGCTTATGCGTACGGCGGTTAAAATTATTTGTGCGGTATTGTCGGCGTTAAGCGTTTTGTCTTTCGGGGCGTGCTCGGGTAAAGACAATAACAAAGATAAAGACAGCGGTTATATGATTTACGAAAAGAAAGAAAACGTCGTTTCGGACGAACAATATTACAAGAAAGAGGGTGTGTCCTTCCCCGCCGAACTCTGGCAAAAAAGAGAAAGCGAACGGTATGAAGAAGGGGACGTCGGCGAAGTGAAGGCATATTTCATTCCGTCGGTAAACGGCACGTACGTGTTTGCTTACGTGGGTATTCCCGAGGGCGTCGACAAAGACAACCCCGCGCCGGCGGTCGTTCTCGTTCACGGCGGAGGGGGAACGGCGTTTTACGAATGGGTAAGAATATGGACGGCGAGAGGATACGTCGCAATCGCGCCCGATACGGAAGGCAATATGCCCGTTTCGACTTCGATAATGGACAATAACGACCATCAAACGAGTATAAAACCGCACGGTCCGATAAACCCCGGCTTTACCGATTACAACAAACCCGTCGAAGAACAATGGGCATATAACGCTATCGCTTCCGTAATCGTTTCAAGGACCTTCCTCTCTTCTATGGAAGAAGTAAAACAAGACAGCGTAGCGATTACGGGCGTTTCATACGGGGCGTTTTTAACCTGTCAGGCTGTCGGCTACGACGACAGATTTGCCGTTGCCGTTCCCGTATACGGAAGTCTGGGACAGAAAGGTTCCGCGGGTATATTGGGTTCGATAATGGGAAACGATAAAACCGCTTCGCTTTGGGACGACGTTGGGGTGCTTGAATACAGCCGTACGCCCATACTGTTTTTAAACGGCAATACGGACAGATTTTTTACGCCCGATTCGACTACGAGGTCGTTCGACGCTTCGAGGTATGCAAACATATCTTTAAGAACGGGAATGTTGCACGGACACACCGTTGCTTCCGACGAGGGCGTGGAAGCGTATGCGTTTATAGACAACGTATGCAAGGCGGACACTGCGGGATTGAGCACGTTTGAAATTCAACCGACCGCGACTACGGATACGGCGACGTTAAACGTTCCGAAAGGCGTAAGCCTTGCGAGCGCGGAAGTTATGTGGACGAGAAAAGACGTTTTAAACGAAAAAACGCTTTGGAGAAGCGAACCCGCAACGATAGACGGAAACAAAGTTTCTTACGGCGTTCCCGGCGACGCTAAATATTTTTATATCAACGTGTACGACGACAGAGGCTTTGTCGTAACGAGCAGACTTATAGCGAACTTTTCGGAATAATCGTCCGAAAAACAAATAAAAGAATAAAACCGTTCCCCGACAGTAAAACCGTCGGGGAACGGTTTTTTAATATGTTCGTATTCGTATATGCGAATATTTGCATACGTAAACGCGATAAAAAACGATTTGCGATAAGGTTACGTTTATAAGCGGTTTTACGGGTTAAATGCCGTATACGGCGCGTAAAACCGCATTTATCCGCCGTGTATCGTCCGTTTTAACGGCTTAAAGAGGTAAAGACAATATAAGAAAGCGGAGAGATTACGCGTTTCGTGCGCGGTATTCCTGCGGGGAAACAAGACGGTATTTTTTAAAAACTTTGCCGAAATACAACGCGTCGGAAAAACCTACCGCATCGGCTATTTCTTTTATAAGAAGGTCGGTGTCGTCAAGCAGTTTCGTCGCTTTTTTAATACGTTCGTAATTAAGGTATTCTTTAAACGACACGTTGAGATTTTTTTTGAACAGAACGGAAAAATAGCACGTATTGACGAAAAACGCTTTCGCAACCGTTTCCGCTTTAAGGTCTTTCGAGTAAAGGTTTTTATTTATATAATCGAATATCTTATCGAACGACGGCAATCCCGCCGTAGACGAAGTCTCCGTAAGAGAAGTGATTTCCGATATTTTTGCGAATATCTCAAACAGACAACCGAGAACGGTATAAACTTGCGACCGTTTCGATTTTTTTTGCGTTTCGTCGCCTGATTTGTAGAAATTGTAAGATAAACCCTTGAATTATTTTTTAAACCGTGTTAAAATATAAGAAAAAAGACCTTAACACGGTACAAAGGAGAACGGTATGGGACAATTTATCATCAAAAAGACGCCGAGCGGTTGTTTCAACTTTCATTTGCTTGCTTCAAACAAAGAAAAAATAGCCGTATCGTCGCAGGTTTACAAAGCAAAAAGCAGTTGCAAGGTGGGTATGGAAAGCGTGGGTAAGAACTCCGTGTTCTGTATAGAGAACAATAAAATCGAAGACAATACGCTTAAAAAACCTACGCCTGTTACTTTCCCTAAGTTCGAGATTTATTTCGATAAGGCGGGATTGTACAGATACAGACTTTATGCCACCAACGGCGAAAGCATCGCTATGAGCGAGGACGGATATAAATCCAAATCCGGTTGCTTAAACGGCATTAAAAGCGTTGCGGTAAACTCCGTAAACGCGGAAATCATAGACGAAACGGTAGCAAAGTAAGTCGCGTTAACGCCGTAAAACGGTAATAATCGGGCTGAATGCAAAGACAAAAAGAAAGGGGGCGGTCGAATACTCGACCGCCCCGTTAAATTACCGTTAAATTATTTATCGACTTTCTCTTCGAGTAATTTTTTGATTTCTTCGAGAAGATATTCGGTAGTATGCTTTTTTGCTTCTTCGTCTTTTGCCTTCTGCTCTTCTTCCGCTTTTTTCTTTTCCTGTTCGGCTTTTAAAAGTTGTTCCTTTTTAAACAACTTGCAGGCGTCCGCATTGTGATAGTTTATGCCGAGCCTTTTCATTTCCTTTTTGTCGGCTCTTGTAATTTTAGAAGCCTTTAAATCGTTTTTGAGTTTGTTCCCTTCCTCGTTGAGTTTGTTTATAAACTTAACTATAAGGAAGAGTACCCACGCTACGAGCAGGAAGTTGATTATTGCCGAAATAAACGCGCCCCAGTCAATGTAAATTGCGTTTTCTATGTCCGAAGCGGAGCCTACAAGGAAGGTGTAAACGCCTTCGAGCGCGCCTTTACCGCCCGTTATAAGGTATATAACGTAATTGATAAGCGGTTGAATGACTTTTGACGTAAGCGCGGTAACGATTGCCGTAAACGCACTGCCGATGATAACGCCGACCGCAAGATCCATAACGTTTCCTCGGGAAATAAACTTTTTAAATTCGCCGAAAAACTTTTTCATAACTCACCCCGTGATGTTTTTATGAAGACATTTTAGCACTTTTAAGCGTCTAAATCAAGTTATTTACAACCGTTTGGCAAGATAAGCAAAACTTTTTAAAAACGAAAAAGTATTTTTCAATTTATTGTAATATGTTTTTTTATGTGCTATAATAAACACCGTGGAGGTCAAAATGAAAATACTTGATAAAATATGCGACAAGAACAACGACTTATACGGCAAAAAACCCGTAACGATAGCCTTTTTGGGAGATAGCGTTACGCAAGGTTGTTTCGAGTGTTTTTTTCACGACAACGGAGCGATAGATACCGTTTTCGACGAAAAAAACGCCTATCCCGAAATAGTTAAACAACTTTTGAATCTCTTGTACCCGAGGGCGCAGATAAACGTCGTAAACAGCGGTATAAGCGGAGATAACGCGGTGGAAGGTAATTCCCGTTTCGACAGAGATATAACGCCGTATCGCCCCGATCTCGTCGTCGTGGCATTCGGGCTGAACGATTTCGCGCAGGGAAAGGAAAACGTAACGAAATATACGGACGCGCTCGGAGAGATTTTCGATAAAGTAAAGAATATAGGCGCGGAGTGCATTTTTCTCGCGCAGAATACGGTTTGTCGCTACGCAAGTTGCCGTTTGCCGGACGAAAGACATAAAAACAACGCTACGTGGCTTGTCGGGTTCGAGGAGGACGGAACGGTCGAATATTATTTCGACAAAGGCAAAGAAACCGCCCTGTCTCACGGCGTGGCGGTGTGCGATATGTATTCCAAATGGAAAAGAATGTACGAAAAGGGCGTTGACGTAACGGAACTTCTTGCAAACAGATTGAACCACCCGATACGCGAAATGCACTATTATACGGCTATTGAACTTATAGAAACTATGTTTAAGGATTAAAAATATGAAAATTGCAATTATAACGAGTGGCGGAGACGCGCCGGGTATGAACGCCTGCATAAGGAGTATAGTCAGATATTCCGTGCATAACGGTATAGAAGTTTGCGGTTTTTATCGCGGTTATCAGGGTATTTTAGACGACGATTACGTATGTCTGGACAGACGGTCCGTTTCAAATATAATTCAGCACGGCGGGACGTTTTTGCAGACGGACAGATGCCTTGACTTTTTAAAGAAAGAGTGCAGAATAAAAGCGGGGGAGATATTGAAAAGCCACGGTGTGGACTCGCTTATCGTCATCGGCGGAGACGGTTCTTTTCAAGGCGCGAGCGCGCTTACGAAAGACACGGGAATAAACGTTGTGGGAATACCGGGGACGATAGACAACGATTTGGCTTATACCGACTTCACGCTCGGGTTCGACACGGCGGTAAACACCGTTCTCGACGCCATAAACAAGTTGAGAGACACTATGCAGTCGCACAACAAAGTAACGGTTGTAGAGGTTATGGGCAGGCGTTGCGGAGATTTGGCGTTGCACGCGGGTATCACGGGCGGAGCGGAATATATACTCGTGCCGGAAGTTAAGTTCAGCGCGAAAGCGGTTGCGGACGGGGTTTTAAAAAGCAGTACGAGCGGTAAAAAGTCTAACCTCATAGTAATTGCGGAAGGCGCGGGCAAAATGGAAGATTTCTGCGCGGAGTTTACGAAATATTCGGGTATAGTTCCCCGTCAGTCGAGACTCGGGCATATTCAGCGCGGAGGCTCGCCTACGTATAAAGACAGACTGCTTGCCACAAGGTTCGGCATAGAGGCGGTAAACGCGGTTATGAAAGGCGAAACGAACAGAGTTATAGGGATACGCGGTAACAAGATAATCGACGAAGATATACAAAAAGCGTTGAGCAAAAAGAAGCGGTTCGATAAAAAACTGTATCTTAACGCCTCCGCATTGTCGTGATTTTTGCGATAAAATTATAAAGTAAAAAAGCGGGCGGTTGCAATTTTTGCAACCGCCCGTTAAATTATTTTGGTTAAGATTGAGGTATTTCCGCGCCGTTAGCCCAGACGGTTACGCCGTCTATCGTAACGCTCGAAGTTGCGGTAACGCCCGCTTCCATAGCATACCAACCTTTTACGTTGTTTAAAGAACTGTTTTTAACGGTTATCGCCCACGTGATGTTGTTAACGCTCTTTACGTTCAACGCGGGTTTGTTTTGAGAGTCGCCCGTGAAAGTGCAACCGTCGACAAGAATAGATACCGTAACGGGATTTTCTACGTTGCCGTTTTCTATATACGGATGCAGGAACTTACCTTCTTTGGAATAGAAAGTGCAGTTGATATATTCGTAAGACATTTCGGTATTCGCGTAAATCCACATATTATAGAAGTCTTTTCCGCCGTCTATCGTGAATTCGCAGTCGACGAACATTGCCTTTTCGCTTCCGCAATAGGTAATCATTCCTTCGATTTTGCAGTTCTGAAAGATAACCGTTTTAGCGCGGACTATTCCGTTGTAGCCTACTACGCCGAAATTTACCGTCATGTTTTTGAATACAACCGCTTCCGCATACTGGAAAGAATAGTCGGTGCCTGCTTCGCCAACGCCGTTCGTTTTAACCGCGTCGTAAGTCGTTTTGTCTTTTCCCGCGCCGTTAAGAATAACGGTTTTGTTTGCGGTGGCGGAGTCTATGCCCGCGGTGTCTTTAAGTTTAAACGTGCCTTCGCCGAGCGTCATTTCGACGGAAGAAGCGTCGCCTATGTTTTTAATACTGTCTATAAGCGAGGAGTTGTCCGCCGTTTCTACGGTTTTTTCGGGAGCCGTTACGGGAAGAGTCTTTTTAGGAAGAACTTCCGTCTTTTCGGCATGGCATTTAGAGCAAGAGTATTTTTGCGAGCCTTCCGTTTCGTAAGTGGGTTGGGTAATTATTTCGCCCGCCACCCAGTCGTGTTCGGCGCAAACGAGTTTAGGCAATATTTCCGTTTTGGTTTCACCGCATTTGGAACAGGTATATTCCTGCGAACCGTCCGCCTCGTAAGTCGCTTCTATTCTAGTGCCGGCAATCCAGTTGTGATCGCAATTTTCCGTTTTGCTGAGTTTGCAACCCGCAAACGCCGAAAGCGAAACGCATGCGATTATCGCAAGAATCGCGATAACCGATTTTCTGCATAATGTTTTCATCTTAATATTTCTCCTTATTTTTTGTTGCAAAAATTATATCACTCTCTAAACGATTTGTCAAGAGTTTTCTATTTTTCCGCTTCTTCCGCGCTCGCGTCGTCCGTCGACGGGAATACGTTTAAACTTTCGTCGTTATTCTCTTTTAACTTTGTCGCGTCGTCGTTTAAAGTTTCTCCGTTCGCCCTTTCGGGTGAGGCTTTTTCGCTATCGGTCGAACGTGTGTCGGGGTTGACGTGCACGGTTATGTGTTTTACCACGTCGAAAGATTTTTCTATCGCGGAGTGTACTTTTTCTGCTATTTTGTGGCTTTCGTTAAGAGTAAGGTTACCGTCCGCGCGGATTTCCACTTCAACGTATATTCTTGCGCCGAACTCTCTCGTTCTCAATAAATCGATACCCAAAACGCCTTCTTGCGACAAAACCACTTCTTTTATTTTGTTTTCCGTTTGAGCGTCGCAACAGTGGTCTACCATTTTATTGATTGCGTCTTTGAAAATATCGAAAGAGGCTTTTGCGATGAACAGGCAGATAACAAGGCTTGCTATCGGGTCGAGTATGGGAACGCCTAATCTTGCGCCTAAAATACCCGCAAGCGCGCCTACGGAGGAAAGGGCGTCGCTACGGTGGTGCCATGCGTCCGCCATAAGCGCGTCCGAATTGATTTTTTTCGCGTAGTGGCGGGTGTACCAATACATTGCTTCTTTCACGACTATCGAAACGCCCGCCGCAATCAACGCAAGAAGTCCCGGCACGGTTATGTCTTTAATATCTCCCGTCGTCATTTGCCCTATCGCCTTATAACCTATAAACAAGCCGGTTATAAACAGAACTACGGCAAGAATTATCGCGGAAACGCTTTCAAACCGTTCGTGTCCGTAAGGGTGGTCTTTGTCCGCCCCTTTGGAAGAAATGTTCACGCCTATAATGACTATTATACTGCTTAACACGTCGGAAGCGGAGTGAACCGCGTCGCTTATCATCGCGCCCGATTTCGCGAAAATACCGGCGAACAGTTTAAACGCCGAAAGTATCGCGTTGCCTATGATGCTGACAAGCGAAACTTTTACCGCCGTCTTTTTGACGTTTACGGTCAGGTTATCCGTTCCGTTTTCGACGCACCTTATTTTGCTTTTTCTTTTTTTCATAAAATCGTCTCCTTCGCCCGTCGTCGCTTTCGGAATATACGGCGAAAAAATAAAAAAACCGCAGAACAGTATAAGTTAAACTGTCCTGTGGTATTCCACTGTTGCAAGAAGTAAAAGCGTTTTTGCAACCCGACGGTTGCGCAAAACCGTCGCAACCGTCTGACTTTATTATGTATAATATATCACGTCGGAATAATTTTGTCAAGTTTTTTTGTATACGGAGGAAAAAAGAAGGTTTCACCCCGAAAAAATAATTTTCGGCGAAAAAACGTGTTTTTTATTGCAATCGGTACGTACGTGTGTTATAATGTAATTCCATTACGCGCCGAGCATGCTTTGCATTATTTTCGCACGGCGCGGAAATAAGGAGAACAGTATGAAAAGAAAAACAAGCATCATTTCACTTTTGTGTTGCGGACTTTTATGTCTTACGGCGTCGTTGTTCCTTTTTACGGCATGCGACAAAGAAGATAAAAACGCAACTATGGAAATAACGGTTACGCAGGTCGGCGAAGAACAGAACGTAAACGTTTCCTGGACGACGGATTTCGCTTACGACACGGCTACCGTTTACGTTATACACGACGGCGACGTTAATTACGAAAAGACTTACAACGCTTCGGATATATCCGAAACGCCGTTACAAGTACCGGCGTTTTACGGCAAACACGACGTTAAAGTGCGTTTAAAGAAAGATAACACTACCTGCACGAGAGAAAAAGAAGTTGCGGTTTTCGCAAGCGAATATAATATCGCTCCTCTTACGGCAACGATGCCCGTAACGATGTTTTCTCTTTCTCTTCCCGAAATAACCGATAATTATACTGTTCCGACTTTCGTGTGGTTCAAGCGTTCCAACGCGTGGAATTACGAAAAAATGCCCGCTAACGTATACACCGTTCCCGTGGCTACGGAAAAGCAGATAAAGGGCAATTCCGATCAGTCGGTTATATACAGACTTACCAACGCGTGGATAAAGGAACTTTACGATATCAACCCGTCCTCGCATTTCCACCTTTTCTATAACGATTATTTCGGATACGGTTGGATGGACGCTACTATCGCAAGAGGTATCCCCGCGGAAAATTACGACGTTTCTCTTTTGAGCGACGGAACGGCTTCTTTCTACTATTTCAACGCGCGTCTTAACAACGAAAATTATGCGACGGTATACGAAGAAATGAAGCAGGAATATGCCGATCTGAAAGCGGAAATCGCGGAAAAAGGCGGTTACGTCGAAGGCGGTAAATATTCGATTTCGGCGGGCGATATGAGAGATTACGCTTTCGTTATGGCGAAAGAAGAACCCAACCTTAAATGGTGGCTTACGAGAGCGAACGGAACTTTGGGAACGGCTACTCTTGAAGACGGTACCGTTTACGACAAGTTGGTTGCGGGTGAAGTCGGCACCAAAATACTTATAAAAGACCTTAAAGGTTTGTACACCGGACTTACGGACGAGAATAAAGAAATGGTAAGAACGCTTTACGATTTCGGTAACTCTTTGTTTACGGAAGCGGTCGAAACGGGCAAAAAGCCTATGATTATTCTCGGCACCTGGACGAGCACCGAAAGAGAACGGCATTTCGAAGAGTACGTTAAAGCGACCATGGCTTATTACGGAACGGAAGAATACGTATATTACTATAAAGGACACCCGAAGAATCCGACCAACACCGAACCGGGCAAACTCGCATATCTCGAATCGTTGGGACTTACCGACGTCGACTCGACGATAAGCGCGGAATTGTTCTTCTTCGTTTATCCGTCCTGCGTAGGCACGGGTTTCCAAAGTTCTACCTTCCTTTCGACCACGGACGAGCAGACGGGCGCGATATGGAACGTGAGAAAGGATTCTTTCGGTGAAAGTTACAAAGAAAACGTAGAAGTATATTTCAGTTATATCGTAAAAGCAGACGAAACGTACGGAGAATACGTAAACGGAACGGGCGCGGTTCTTATAGAACTCAAAGACACTTCGACTTACGATTTCGGTATCTATAACCCCGATACGAACGAAATCTCGTATTATAAAGACGGAGTCAAAGCAAACTGAACGTTATAACGGCGGGTGGCGGAAAGCCACCCGTTTTTTTATTGCCGTAAATAAGTCGAATAGAATTGAATTATCTTAAAACGTGTGGTATAATGAATAAAAACGATTACGGAGATTATATGAAAAGTTTCTGGATATGGCTCGACAAGAGTAACAAACAAGACGAATTCGCGGATTTCGTCGATTTTTTCGACTCGGACGGCAGTGGCGAATATACCGCCGAAATATCGGCAAGCGGTGATTATATAATGTACGTCAACGGCAAACTCGCCTCTTTCGGACAGTACAGAGATTATCCGCACTATAAGGTAAAGGATACGCTCGATATAACCGATTTCGTCAAAAACGGTAAAAACACGGTAAAAATAATCGCGTGGCACACGGGCGTAAAATGTTTTACGTTCGCAACGGAAAAATCGGGCGTACGATACGAAATAAAAAAGAACGGAACCGCCGTTGCGGTCAGCGACGAAAAAACGCTTTGCAGAAAAGACAAAGGTTATATAAGCGGTAAATGCGAGTCTATAACACCGCAACTCGGGCTTAATTATCACTACGACGCTTCGGCGGATGACGAATGGATTTCTTGCGACGTTGCCTGCGGGTTTGCTACCGCGACGGTAGTCGACGGTTACGGCGACTGCGTAGACCGCCCCGTGAAAAAACTCGTTACTCTTTCTCTTCTCGAAGGCAAAAAAGTCGGTGAGGGAGAGTTTAAATACGTAACGGATACTCAAAGGTTGTCGGTAAAAATGACGGAAGCGGTTATGGCGGAAAAGGTGGAAAACGCCGACGGGAAGTATTACGTTTACGATTTGGGCGAGGAAGAATGCGGATATCTTTACCTCGATATAAACGCGAAAGAAGTCGCGAAAATAGACGTATCTTACGGCGAACGGCTTGAAAACGGCAGAGTTCCCGCGTCTATCGATATGAGAAACTTTACGTTCGATTATACGGCGAAAAAGGGAAAACAGACGTTTGTCGGCTATTTCAGAAGTCGCGTGTCATACGCTCGAACTGTGCGTGCACGAGTATTACGAGGACTGCCCGTGGCGCGAACAGTGTTCTTACAATACGGACAGCAGATTGCAGATGCTTTACGATTATTATGCGTTCGGCGAATACGAAATGGCGCGCGCGACGCTCGAACTTATGTCAAGGGGAGTCAGAAAGGACGGGTTTATGCCCTTATGCTACCCCGCAAGTCTCGATTTGCCCATACCGTCTTTCAGTCTTGCTTTCTTCGAGCAGGTTTACGAATATCTTTACTACTCGAAAGACGAAGATTTCGTAAAAGGCAAACTTCCTCTTCTTACGAATCTTGCGGAAAAGTTTATAGAAAGGCTTGACGGAGGCGTTCTCAATAAGTTCGGCGGGGAGTTCTGGGATTTTTACGAATGGAAAGACACGCTCGACGGCACGGACAAGACGGACAAGGGAGGAGAGGCTACGCTTACGCTTCTGTTCTCGTATGCGCTCGGCTATTTTATAAAAACGCTGGAATATTTCGGAAAGGACGCTACGAGATACGCAAGTATACGTTCTTCGCTCAACGAAAATATATATTCCGTTTTTTACGATAAAGAAAGAAAACTGTTCAAAACTTTCGGTAACGACGCTTATAACGGTAAAGCGAGCGTTCTCGTAAACTCTCTCGCCGTTCTTTGTAAAATCAAGGGTAGCGACGGCAAGGAAATAACGGGACTTATCAAGGAAAACAAAGATTCCGAAACCACCGTGGGAACAAGCCTTTCGATGAATATGTTCCGCTTCGACGCGATTTTGTCCGCTACGGGCGACAAAGAGTTCGTGCTTTCGGAAATAGATAAACTGTACTCGAAAATGCTCGACGAGGGAGCGACGACGTTCTGGGAAACGGAACTCGGTTATAAAGATTTCGACAATGCGGGCAGTCTTTGCCACGGTTGGAGCGCATTACCCGTGTATTACTATCGAAAATTGTTATAAGTGTATTTAATTTGTCAAAAAATAAGGCAATCCTAATAAATCTTTTTTTATAAAAAATGTAGAAATAGTTTTTTTAACGTGCTATAATACAATCGTGAAAAAGGTCGACCGGCGACCTGAAACGGTACAACGGTTAAAAAGTACAACGTTTATAAAGGAGAGATAATATGAAAAGATTTACGGCTGAAAAGCCCGCGATAGGAATAAGACCTATCGTGGACGGAAGACAAGGTCCCATGCAATTGAGAGAAAGCCTCGAACCGCAGGTTACGGCTATGGCGGAGGCCGCTAAAAGACTTTTTGAGGAAAACCTCAGATACAGCGACGGAACGCCCGTTAAGGTGGTTATAGCGAACCACAGCATAGGCAGAGTTCCCGAATCGTGCGCTTGCGCGGATCAATTTAAAAAGGAAAACGTTGCCATAACGTTGTCGGTAACGCCCTGTTGGTGCTACGGCGCGGAAACTATGGATATGGACCCCATGACGATAAAGGCGGTATGGGGCTTTAACGGCACGGAAAGACCGGGCGCGGTATATCTTGCTTCCGTGCTCGCTACGCACGCCCAAAAGGGCTTGCCCGCTTTCGGTATCTACGGACACGAAGTTCAGGACAGAGACGACGTAACCAAGATTCCCGACGACGTTAAGGAAAAATTGTTGAGATTCGCAAGGGCGGGACTTGCCGTTGCGGAAATGCGCGGAAAGAGTTACCTTCAAATAGGCTCTATGTGTATGGGTATAGGTGGTTCCATTATCTCGCACGAGTTTATAGAAGAATACCTCGGTATGAGAGTCGAGTCCGTCGACGAGGTAGAGATTCTTCGCCGTATGGAAGAGGGTATTTACAATAAAGAAGAATATAAAAAGGCTCTTGCCTGGACGAAAGAACATTGCAAAGAAGGCAGAGACGATAATCCCGAATACGTAGACTTTATGGGTAAGAAAACCAAAATAAAGTTCACGACAGAGGAAAAAGAAAAGCAGTGGGAGTTTACCATTAAGATGTACTGCATCATAAAAGATTTGATTCTCGGTAGCGACAAACTTCCCAAACAGTTCAACGAGGAAAGCCTCGGACACAACGCAATCGCGGCAGGCTTTCAGGGACAGCGTCAATGGACGGATCACTGGCCTAACTGCGATTACCCCGAAGCGATTCTTAACTCTTCGTTCGACTACACGGGTAAGAAAGAACCTATGGTATTCGCAACGGAAAACGACGTTCTTAACGGCATTTCCATGCTCTTTATGAAACTGCTTACCAACAGAGCGCAGATTTTCGCGGACGTAAGAACTTTCTGGTCCAACGAAGCGACGAAGAGGGTTACGGGCTACGATCTCGAAGGCAAGGCGAAAGAGAACGGCGGTATAATACACCTTCTCAACTCGGGCGCGGCGTGTCTTGACGCTTGCGGAGAATGTACGGACGAAAACGGCAACGCCGTTATGAAAGAATGGTGGAACGTAACAGACGAAGACATAAAGAAGATGACGGACGCTACCGTATGGTGCGAAGCGGGCTTCGACAACTTCCGCGGAGGCGGATTCAGTTCTCACTTCACTACGAGAGCGGAAATGCCCGCGACTATGATAAGACTCAATCTCGTAAAAGGTCTGGGGCCCGTGCTTCAAATCGCCGAAGGCTGGACGGTCAAACTTCCCGACGAAGTAAGCGACAAACTTATGGAAAGAACGAATCCCACCTGGCCCTGCACCTGGTTTACGCCCCGTTGCAACGGCAAAGGCGCGTTCAAGTCGGCTTACGACGTAATGAACAACTGGGGCGCGAACCACGGCGCGATTTCTTACGGACATATCGGGGCGGATTTGATTACGCTCTGCTCTATGCTTCGTATCCCCGTATCCATGCACAACGTAGACGAAGACAAGATATTCCGTCCCGCGTCTTTCAATCTGTTCGGAGCGGACAAGGAAGGACAGGATTACCGCGCATGCTCGGCTTACGGTCCTATGTACAAGAACGTCAGATAATATATCAATCACAATAAACGACGAACCCCGACGGATATTTGTCCGTCGGGGTTGCTGTTTTTTTATAAGCGCGCTTACGGCAAATCTAAACTCCGGAGCAATAAAACCATCGGTTATAAAAATTAAAAGTTAATGCAGGACAATTTTTAATTAACGCAAGGTATTGAATGAAAAGGAATCGTGTTATAATTTATATACAGAGCAAAAATGTTAAAAAACAAACGTAGAGCAAAAAACGGATAATTTTAAGCATTTGTTTTACCTTTACGGCGTGATATAATTATAATAGAAAAAATCGTACGGGCGTGCTTTTCGTTTGAAAAGACGATTAAGGACGTTATAAGCGTCGAAAAAAAAGGAGTATCTTTTTTAACGAAGAGGAAACTCTTGAAAGAAAAGGAGTAAAGCGTTGAAAAAAGTTTTAATAATTATTATGGTTGCAATATTAAGTTTGTCCTTTGCTTTGTTTTCCGTAAGTTGCAAGTCGACGAACAACGGAAACGATAATCCGGGTACGGAACAGCCCGGCGAACCCGACAACCCGGACAATCCCGACAATCCCGAAAATCCCGACAACCCGGACAATCCCGGCGGAGGAACGGGCGAACCGGAAACCCCGCCCGTAGAGGAGACTCTCGAAATAACGGGACCTGCCGACGGCGTTTACGGATACACAGAAAGATTGAGAAGATATCTTACCGACAAGGGCGACGTCATGGTATCCGATTACGTAAACGGCGGTAGGGAAAGCGAAGCGTACGACAAGATTTCCGTTACCTGGAACAGCACTTATTCGGACGTAGAAAAGTTTAAAGTATATTACGGTACTAAGTCTGATTTTTCGGACGCGACGGAAAAAGAAATGTCGGCTACGGCTCGTAAACTCAACGTTTACAACTTATACAAAGACACGACTTATTACGTCAGGGTAACGGCGGTAAGAAGCGCGGGCGACGTAACGGCAGATTATTCGTTCAAAACGACGGACATAGGTCCCAGAGTTATGAAGATAGGCAATATCGCAAACGTAAGGGATCTGGGCGGTTACAAAACGGAAAGCGGAAAAACCACCTTGCAAGGAAAGATTTTCAGAGGCGGACAACTTTCGCCCAACGCGAATTACCCGGTATACGACGCTTACGTATTGACGGATTCGGGCAAAAAATATATGAGCGAAACGCTCGGCATAAAAACGGATTTCGATTTGAGAAACGCGACCGAGAACAAGGGGCTTACGCAAAGTGCGATTCCGGGTGCGAAACTCGAATATTATTCCGTCGGCGGTTATCTTTCCGCGTTTACGGACAAAACGGGTTACAAAAAAGTGTTTTCCGCGCTTTCGGAAGAAACGCGTTATCCGTTGTATATTCACTGCACGGGCGGTGCGGACAGAACGGGTACGGTATGCTTTTTGATAAACGCCTTGCTGGGCGTTGACGAAAAAACGCTTATACAGGACTACGAAACGACTTCTTTCTCTACTTACGAAATGAGAAACAAGGAAAGCACGACTTATCAGTTTACGCCCTTTTTGAATCAACTCAAAAGCGATTACGCGGGAAATACTCTTTCTCAAAAGACGGAAAATTATCTTCTTTCGATAGGCGTAACCAAAACGGAAATATACAATATCAAAGCGATAATGTTCGGCGAAGAAACCAAACAGCCGGAGCAAACGGAACCGTCCGAACCTCCCGTACAAAAAGAAACGGTTACGCTTAATTCGGGCAATTTGTCTTACACGTACGAAAATGCGGTCGGTTACGACGGAAACGTCGTTACGGCGGAGATAAACAGCCTTACCGACGACGATGCCGGCGGAACGTATTTCTTTATCGGCAGTTACGGTTTCTATTATAGGGGCGGTCTTTTCAGATTGTCAAAAATAGAAAACGGAGAATATAAGGAGATTTCGCCGAGAGTATCGCTCGGAGAATACGACAGAAAAGTATTCAACGCAGGCGTCAAAATGGGTATGAGCGTTACGGTAAAAGATTCTTCGACGGTAATATTGAAAGCGTTTATCGACGGAACGGAATTGTTTTCTCACGAAGTAGCGCGCGTTAGCGACGAGATAACGGGGGATGACGTAAAGTTTACCGTTAAAATCACGGCAATGGTAAGCGAACTCGTTCTGGTGAAAGATTAACGTTACGACTATCGAAGTCACAACTATATTTTAGTAATTCAATACCCGACGGCAAAATCATTGCCGTCGGGTATTTTTTCGTGTAAACGTTTTATGGAACGGTTAATCGGGGCGTGTCGTCCGTGCGGTTTCGGCGAATATTGCCGTCGGCGCGGTGTTTTTATCTTTTTGCGATTTAACGGCAACGTCAAGTCGGGCAGGCTTTATGCGACGACTTTTATTCGCTTAAAAAGGTTTCGAGAAGTTTTTGCGCTATCGGCGAAAAAACCTGATATTTTTTCCATATAAGGTATAACTTGCTTTCGAGTTTGGGTTCCAAAGGCCTGAAAACAAGGTTGCTTTCCTCGTCGCAGTTTACAAGTTGTTCGAGGCAAAGCATTATGCCCAAACCTTCTTTTACGAACACGCTTTCGTTATAAGCAAGATTCGTGCTACCCGTAAAATCGAGTTTGTCCGCTTTTTTACCGCACCACCGGGGTATGTCTGCTTCTATCGATTGCTCGGAACAAATCAATTCTTCCCCGAACAAATCTTCCGCGCGAATACTTTTCTTTTCGGCAAGAGGGTGGCTTTTCGGCATTACCGCGCCCCAGGCATTCGTTCCGTGTAATTCAAGATACCGATATTTTTCGGGGTTGGGCTGTTCGACCACTACGCCGAAATCGAGAAGCCCTCTGTCGAGCCTGTCGAGTACGACCGTTCTGTCACCGCTTATTACGTGGTATCTGAACAGGGGGTAATCAGCTTTGAACTTTTTTATTTTAACGGCGATTTCTTTTATGAGATAGGACTCCGCGCAACCCATATAAACGTCTCCGCCGACGAGGCTGTCTATCGCTTTGAACTAGTCAGTCGTTTTGTCTACCATTTCGAGAATGTCTTCCGCGCGTCTGCGTAAAAGAATACCTTCGTCCGTCAGAGAAAGACTTCTGCTACCCCGTTTAAACAGTTTTTTGCCTAGTTCCGTTTCAAGGTCTTTCATCTGTTTTGAAAGCGCGGATTGCGAAACGTGCAGAACTTCCGAAGCAGACGTCATACTGCCTTCTCTCGCTATTTCTACGAAATATCTGAGCACTTACGATATAATGTCGCATATTATAGAACAATATTTTTCGGGCGAGGACGACAACACGAGCGACTATATCGCGGAGGGGCTTTTGAGATCTCTTATTCACAGCGCGAATATCGTCGTTAAAGATCCCCTTAATTACGAGCCGAGAAGCAATATCGCCTGGACGGCTACCTGGGCGCTCAATACGCTTATCGGCAAAGGCAAAACGGAGGACCGGGAAGTTCACATGCTGGGGCAGGCGGTCGGCGCGTATACCAACGCTACGCACGGAATGACGCTTTCGGCTGTTTCCATGCCGTATTACCGCCATATAATGC